>CAZHQP010000217.1:0-5229 GCA_964534735.1 uncultured Roseivirgaceae bacterium | reverse complement strand
ATTGATCGTGGAGTTTGCTGTTCAAAAGCAGAAACAGGGTCTCACTGTTATTCAGGCAGCGATTGAAGGTGCGCGTGTACGCTTCCGCCCGATCTTAATGACATCCTTCGCATTCATTGCCGGGTTGATCCCGTTGATCTATGCGCACGGTGCAGGTGCGATTGGTAACAGAACAATCGGTGCTTCTGCGCTGGGTGGTATGTTATTGGGTACCATCTTCGGGGTAATTGTTGTTCCGGGCCTGTATGTTGTCTTTGCTACGATGGTTGAAGGCCGCAAGCTGATTAAAGATGAAGAGGGCGGATCGTTAACCGAAGGGCTCGTACACACAGTAGACAGTTTCCCACAATCTAACGACAGTGACAACAATGAACACTAAAAAAATATTGATGTTCGCAGGGATAAGTTGCTTAACCCTGCTGTACACAGCGTGTGTAAAACCAAATGTAACTCCGCGGGCTGAGAAAAAAATAACTCCGGCCAGCTACGCTACATCACAGGATTCTACCAACACGGCTAAAATTAACTGGAAGCAATTCTTTACTGACCCGTATCTGGCAATTCTGATTGATTCGGCTCTGAGTAATAACCAGGAGTTGAACATCATTCTGCAGGAGATAAACATTGCCCGGAATGAAGTGAGGATCAGAAAAGGAGAATACTTGCCGTTTATCAACTTGCAGGCAGGAGCAGGCGTTGACAAATCAGGCCGGTATACAACGCAGGGGGTTATCGAAGATAATCTTCAAACCGAGCCTGGTAAAGATTTCGCAGAACCATTGCCGGATTATATGGTAGCTGCTCATCTTTCATGGGAAGTTGATATCTGGAAAAAGCTGCGTAACGCAAAGAAGTCTGCAATGATGCGCTATCTGGCAACCAATGAAGGCAAGAACTTTATGGTTACCCGGCTCATTTCAGAAATCGCTAATTCTTACTATGAATTAATGGCGCTCGATAACCAGCTTGATATTTTGAAGCGCACGATCGACATTCAACAGGATGCATTGCAGATCGTTAGGCTTCAGAAACAAAACGCTAAGGTTACCGAGCTTGCTGTTCGCAGGTTTGAAGCTGAGGTATTGAAGAATCAGAGTCGTCAGTATTTCATTGCGCAGCAGATTATTGAAACAGAAAACCGGATTAATTTTTTAGTGGGCCGGTTCCCACAGCCTGTACAACGGAGCTCACAAACTTTCAATGAGCTGATGCCCGCCATGATTCAAACAGGTGTTCCGTCACAACTGTTGCAAAACCGGCCGGATATCCGGCAGGCAGAGCTTGAGCTTGCAGCAAGCAAACTGGATGTGAAATCTGCCAGGGCAAATTTTTATCCGTCACTGGATATTGACGCAGCGCTTGGACTTCGGGCGTTTAATGCATCAAAGCTGGCTACTGTGCCTGAGTCTATGTTTTACACATTGGGCGCAGGTTTGTTCCAGCCGTTGGTTAACCGGAATGCGATCAAAGCTTACTACTTCACTGCGAATTCGAAACAAATTCAGGCAGTGTATGATTATGAGCAGACGATTTTATCCGCATACATCGAAGTAGCTAACCAGTTGTCGAATATCAATAACTTACAGTTGAGCTATACACTACAGGCACAGCAGGTACAAACGCTGAATCAGTCGACCGACATTTCGATCCAGTTATTTAAGTCTGCCCGGGCGGACTACATGGAGGTGTTGTTAACACAACGTGATGCAATGGAATCAAAGTTTGAATTGATTGAAACCAAGAAGCAACAACTGAATGCCGTAGTGAACATGTATCAGGCACTGGGCGGAGGTTGGAAGTAGAATTAAAAATTTGAGTTATTCTCAACGGGTCTCTGACGAAAGTCGGAGGCCCTTTTTATTGTAACACTAAACTTTCCGCCAGCGACTTTCGTGCGCAAGAGAATTGAATAACTCAGCGCGTGATGGAATTTCCAGGAAAGGATATTTTACCTGCGATAAATAAAGTCCTTGTGGGTAAGCACATCGTATAATAGGCGGAGGGTCAGGCGAGGTCAAATCGTGCGCAAATTCCTCAACACTCATTTTACCCTGACCGATCAGCAAAAGCTTTTGCATAATAATCCTAATCATACCCCTCAGGAAACGGCTCGCGGAAATTTCAAAGCGGATGTTGTCGCCTTGCTCATCCGCATACAATGCCGCTGACGTGACTTTACAGCGTGTTGTGCGCTGCACGGCCGGGGTTTTGCAGAACGCACGATAGTCCGTATGCTCTGACAAAAGCATAACGGCCTTTTTCATTTCCTCGAGGTTGAGACTTCGTCCGAGGTACAACGAGCTGATTGTATTTAAGAATGGATCCTTATACGTATGAATGAAATAATTATACGTTCTGCTGATGGCATCCAGACGGGCATGGGGCATTCCGTCCATCGGTATGATATCAAAAATAGCAATGTCAGTCGGGAGATTTTTGTTCAGTCTGAACATTAAATCGTACTCCCAGGTTTGCTCAATATCGACATGAAAAAAGAACTGACTTGCATGAACCTGCGCATCAGTCCGGCCACAACCCACGATTGTCAGTTTGGTTTTAAGTATCTGGCTAAGCACAGATTCAATAATAAATTGAACACTGTTGAGCTGAGGCATCTTTTGCCAGCCCCGGTAGTTAAAGCCGTTGTAGCCGATATGGAAGAAGTAGCGCACTTAAATGTTACCTCAAGGTACGGCTTGATTCTTGTTTAACAAAAACTCAAGCCACGATCACTTTCCCGAACTCTATTCCAGGTTTACTATTTCCCTGAGAAAACTCTTTTTGCGTTTATTCTGAATTGAATCGGATAATACCTGAAAACATCAACCTCTCCGTTCAACGGCATCATAATGGAAGCTCCTATTCCTATTGTGCAAAGCTTTGTTTTAAAACCCAATTCTTTGTCAATGGAGAATGCCAAGTTTCTTTGCCCGATGAAACGGTCAAGCCCTCCTCCACCAACTGATGCGTAGTATGTTACTCCAAGCTGCAACCTGGAAGATTCGTGTTCATAGCCCAATGCAATGCCTAGTAAATGAGCTTTTGTGTTCAGTATGAAAGCTTTTTTTATTTCTTCCTCCTGAAGAATTTCGGTGGTAGTAAAATGAAACTCTTTTTTCATAAAAGTGAACGAAGGCCCGGCAAAAATTGAATAATTCTTGCCCCTCTTAATTCTAAATAAAATGTCTGTCTTTACTCCGAATCCGGATTTCGAATTGAATTCACTTACATTCACATTATCCGTCATCATAGGATCAACTACGCCAAAAAGATAGAACGGTGACAAAGATATTTGCAAGCCAAATTTGCGCTGGGGTGGCTTGCTGTCTTGCAGTTCGTATTCCGCTTTTTTCTCCCGAATAATGATCGTTGCAACGGAGTCTGATCTCAGTGCAGCCGAATCAGATTCTAACGTGTACTCAGTAAATGATGAATTATCGCGCTTAGCCAGAATCGGTTCAACAGGCTGTAAAGATTGTTCTTCCTGATTCGGATTTGGTAAACTATGAGTTGACTGTCTGTCGTGCGTTTGTTTTTTGAATCTGGTTTTATCCAATACTAAAATTTTGCTTCCCTTATCCGGTATAAAATCATTTTCATTTTTTTCTATCTCTTCACTGATTGCCTGATGCGTTGATGCAGCTATTCGTTTAGCAGGATAACTCTGGCTTCCGTTGTCTTGAACTCCAAATAAACCTGAAGTAATGGTAACGGCAATAATCACTGAAGCTAGTTTTACACTTCTCTTAAGAAGATTAGGATTCTCATGCAATCCGTCTTTAACTGATTCCCAGTTAACACCTGACTGTTGCGTATTGTAATCCTTTAGTTTTCCAAAAACCCGTTTTAAGTTATCATTACTTAATTCATCCATAACTTTTATTCATTTTAGGTTTTGAAATCATATTTCTTAAAAACTCTTTTGCCCTGGTTAGATAAGATCTGGAAGTACTCTCTGTTATTTGCATTTTTTCACCTATTTCTTTGTGGGTGTAACCATCTATTATATACAGATTGAAGACCATTCGGTATGGGTTCGGAACTTGTTTTATGAGTTTCAGCAATTCCGTTTCATTTAATTGATCTAATACAACAGGCTCTTCAATGATTAAGAATGGAAGCTGATTTATGCCTTTGGAAATACTTCTTTGCTTTCTGAAATGATCGATTGCCGTGTTGATCGCTATGCGAACAATCCAGCTGTCAAGTGATGTTATTTTTTCCTTAAAAAACTGAAGACTTTGAAATACTTTAATAAAAGTTTCCTGCTGAATATCTTTTGCCTCATCGATTGAGCTTGCGTATCGCAAACAAATACTCAAAACCTTCCCTTCATATGTGTTGAAAAGAAGATTTTGAGCTTTGCGATTATTCCTGCTGCATTGCAGTACTAACTCTTCGGCAGTCATCGAACGCGCGAGAAGTATTAATTCGTCACTTCGATCTCTACCAGCGTTGTAGTGAAGGCTTCTAAGTATTTTTCAGGATTTGAAAGAATAGTCTCCAGAGGTGGTCTGTTGCTAGTATCTACTATCCAGTTAATTCCTAAATCGTAAATTAATCTAACTTTTCCGGTAAAATTTTTCGGAGCTACATACGTTAATGTAGCAATTCGCCCAGGCCCAAGTTTTAATAATACATTTTCTGAATTTTCAATATGATGTTCACCTATTAAACCTCCATTGTATGAAACTGCACAGAATAAATCATTGTCCAAAAGATCTATAATTAATGTATCACCAGAGTGCATTTCCCGATAATCATAAATACCTACTGGTCCTTTGCAAGAGGTTAAACCATCGAGGGACTCCATCGTCACATTCAAATTCACTCCTTTGTCAGGAATTTCCACTATTAAGTCTTCTTTCTTCCCGATAAAAGATTCATTAGGCGTATATACCAGGAATTTTTTATTGTCTTTACTGGTCAGCAGTGTTAAATCACCATAAATTGATTCAGGAAGAGTAGCCAAGTCAAATACTTTACCACTGTAGAGAGCTGATAAATTAATGACTGAGGGTTTCCCGGCAAAAGCAAAGGCGGAAAATTTCTTGTCTACAAAAGGATTAATATTCTCTTTAATATCCTTAATTGAGGCGTCCTCATTCACAATGTCGCATCCTGTTGCGATCAAAATAGCGCCTGCTATTAGGGCTTTAATTGATAAACTAAATTTGGTTTTCATAAGTTTATGATTTTTATACCTCTAAGACGAAGGAGTAGCTTCAA
>CAZHQP010000216.1:0-5250 GCA_964534735.1 uncultured Roseivirgaceae bacterium | reverse complement strand
ATCAACTGGTGTATGTAAACGTTTGGACACCCAAAAAGCTTAGTCCCGAAGAAAAAGCAACTCTTGAAAAACTGCGAAATTCACCCAATTTCGAGCCTAAGCCTGATGCTAACGATAAGGGATTTTTCGAGCGGATGCGCGAATTTTTTAATTGATTTCGGCAACCTTAACCTTATGCAATCGTTTGTACCCTCTATTGGGTAGTTTTTAACAATTTTTTAATAATTCTTACAAGTTGCAACCCTCTGGGGTGTAGTGCGTAAGTATTCAGCATGCAGAAGAAGATTGTAGGACTTACGGTTTTGGCGGTTGCGGTTGCAGGGATGTCCTTTGGGCAGATCAAAAAGCAGTTTTCTGTGGAGGATGCGCCTTCATGCGATCAGATTAAGTTAAAATTAAAATCTACCAGTGGCACGTGCTTTATCAAGCCGAGTCACAACCCTGAAATTCTTAATGTTTTCAGCAATCAGGGGGAAGACAGCTATTCACATCAGTTTGTAAAAGAAATCGATGGAAAAGTATGCCAGGTGATGCTTTCCCTGGAAGAAGGACAAGGTGAAAGCTTTAGTCAAACCGTTTCTTCACGCGTTTTTGGTTCAGAGAAACAGGCTCAGGAGAAATTCTGGAAAATGTACCTCACCGATGCCAAACCGTATTCTCTTGAGCTCAACTATGGTGTAGGAAACGCCAACGTTGATCTTTCCGGGTTAGCGGTAAAAGTATTCAAGATCAATACCGGCAGTGCAGATGTAAACATCGGCTATCATTCAGGCTTGGAGAATCTGGTTGAAATGGATACCTTTTTTGTAAAGGTTGACATGGGCTCTGTTAATGCAAAAAATCTTAGCCTGGCTCGTCCGAAATATGTAGTTGCCAATGTAGGCTTTGGAAATGTGATGCTTGATTTAAGCACCGCACCTACGGTTGCCAATCATATTAAAGGAAGTGTGGGTGCCGGCAACCTGGTTATCCTGCTGCCATCGGATGATTCAGTACCTGTACTTGTAAAAATTAAAGATTCCTGGTTGTGCAGCATTGACCTTACCGAGGATCTCAAAAAAACCAGCGAAAACACATACACAAACGCTGCATACGCAAAAAATCCAAAAAACGCCCTTACGTTTGACCTGGATGTGTCGCTTGGCAACATCATCTTCAAAGAGAAGCCATAGGCTTTAAAACTTACCCATTTCGTAATTCCTTCCTATCTTTTGACACTAATGAAGTAATTAGTTTCAAAACCTGAATTTGTGGAAGCACTCTCCGTAAAAAATGTGACCAAGCAGTATACGAATCACGTAGCGCTTGATAATGTAAGCCTTACCATTCCTGAGAAAAGTATTTATGGCTTGCTGGGCCCGAACGGGGCCGGAAAAACAACACTCATCCGGATCATCAACCAAATCATCAATCGTGATAACGGTGAGATCACGCTTTTTGGCGAACCCCTAAGCGAAAAGCATATCGGTTTGATAGGGTACTTACCCGAAGAACGCGGCCTCTATAAAAAAATGAAGGTAGGTGATCAATTGTTATACCTCGCACAGCTTAAGGGCATGAGCCAAAAGCAGGCTGTTGCAAAAAGTAAAGAATGGCTGATCAAGTTTCAGATCACCGACTGGTGGGATAAAAAAGTAGAAGACCTGAGTAAGGGGATGGCGCAAAAAGTACAGTTCATCAGCACGGTTATGCATGAGCCAAAACTGATCATTCTGGACGAACCGTTTTCGGGATTCGATCCGGTTAATGCTAAACTGATCACCGAAGAAATTCTTTCATTGCGCGATAAGGGATCAACGATCATCTTCTCAACACACCGCATGGAAACGGTTGAAGATCTCTGCGATGACATTGCATTGATCAATAAATCAAAGAAAATCCTGGAAGGTTCCAAGAAACAGGTAAAAAATCAGTTCCGCACCAATACGTTTTTGATTGAACATCATGGCAACAGCTTTACGCTGGATTCTTCGCGTTATGAAGTTGTTAAGCAGAAAAACCTGGAAGGCGATCTGTACGCCACAACGTTAAAAGCCCAACCGGGAATTAAACCGAACCAGGTTATCCGTGAATTGATCGAAAAAACCGAGCTCAGCAGTTTCCAGGAGAAGCTTCCAACCATGGCCGATATTTTCATTGGTCTGGTACAAGGTGAAGATGAAGACGTACTCCGCAGACATTTACAGGAAGTTTAATCACCAAGCATTACATCGCTATATGAATAAGATACTACTGATTATAAAACGTGAATTTTTAAGCCGCGTACAGAAGAAATCCTTTTTGATCACGACCATCCTGGTACCGTTGATTTTTCCCACTATCATGGGTGTGATGGTTTACATTATGATTAAGCAATCCCAATCCGACAAGCCTGAAGTCGTTCACGTGCTTGACGAAAGTCAGCGGTTTATTTTAAAGGATACGAAGGAATTTAAATTTATCCCAGTAACGGGTTCGTTGGAAAATGCCAAGGCCGCTTATGATACCTCAGCCGATTTTGGATTGGTGTACATTCCGCCTTTTGAGGTTAGCCATCCGCAAGGATTTACATTCTTCTCGCATGAAAATCAAAACGTTGAGAAGATGAGTCGGCTGGAGGACTTCTTTGAGGATCAGATCCGCAACATAAAGCTCAAGCAATATAATGTTGATCAGGCAACTCTTGATGCGCTGGAAACCAATATTGATCTTATCCAGATCACAAAGGACAAAAGTACAGGTGAGGAAAAGTCCAGTAGTTCCGGCATGATTTACATTGTTGGATTTGTACTGGGCATACTGATCTATATGTTTGTTTTGATTTACGGCATTCAGATCATGCAGGGTGTGATTGATGAGAAGACGTCAAAAGTTGTAGAGGTTATCGTATCTTCTGTTAAACCCTTCCAATTAATGTTGGGCAAAATTACGGGAATCGCATCTGTGGGCTTGCTCCAGTTTATCATCTGGATTGTGCTGAGTTTTGGTGTTAGTTCGCTTGTACTGGCGAAATTCGGTATAAAAACTCCTCAGCAGCAAATGATGGAAGAGGTTTCGAAAAAAACGGACTTAAACCATACAGCTTCTGCTACACCTGTCGATTCATTGAGCGCAGCAAAAGCTGCTGAAAAAACAACTGAAGTTAATCCGGTACAAAACGAAACCTTACAAAAATTTTTCTCACTTCCTTTTGTTAAAATTCTTAGTGTCTTCCTTTTCTTCTTCCTGGGTGGATACCTTTTGTATGGATCCTTGTTCGCAGCAGTAGGATCAGCGGTTGACTCAATTCAGGATGCACAGCAGTTTCAGTTTCCGGTTACGCTTCCCTTACTGATTGGATACCTGAGCTTGTTTTTTATTGTATTACCCGATCCGCACAGCACAGCAAGCTTCTGGCTATCCATAATCCCATTAACTTCACCCGTAGCCATGGTTGGCCGGATTGCATCCGGTGTTCCCGATTGGGAACTTGCACTTTCGATGGCATTATTAGTTGGCGGATTCTTATTTACCACATGGGTTGCAGGCCGTATTTATCGCGTGGGAATTTTGATGACTGGAACAAAAGTGAATTACAAAGTGCTTGCCAAGTGGTTTATGACCAAACAATAAGCAATTATGACCTTCGTTCTAAAACCGGATTAACAGTCCGGTTTTTTTATTTACTTTCATTGCGCATGGCACGCCTCGCCCCGACAATCGATTTTTACCGTAACAACTCCAAGATCAAATGGATTGTGTTGGCGATCTCTATTATCATCAGCTTTGCATCCATTTACTACACAGAAATTTTAGTAAGTCAACTCAAGGAACGCGAAAAACAACAGGTTGTTCTTTTTGCCATGGCGATTGAATCAACTGTGAATGAAGATGTAAGTACTAACATTCTTATCACCGGAGAGATTCTTACCAAGACTTCCATCCCAACCATTCTGGTAGATGAAAAAGACAGCATTCTTTTCACCCGGAATATTAAGCTCGATTCGTCAAAAAATCAGGCATCCATCAATGAGCAGCTTCGCGATGAACTGGAAGTAATGGCCGAAACCTATGATCCGATAACAATCCTGTTAAAAGATCCTACACAGAACAACGAAGTGTTCGGGCAGCAAAAATTGTATTACAAAAATTCTTTTCTGCTTACACAGATCAATGCGTATCCGTACATCCAGCTTTCTGTTATCGCCATATTCGGAATTATCGCATACATGGCCTTTAACTATTCACGCATGGCCGAGCAAAACCGCGTGTGGGTGGGGCTAGCAAAAGAAACTGCTCACCAGTTAGGAACACCCCTTTCTTCACTGATGGCGTGGATGGAAGTTCTGCGTGACGATCCGGAACTGAAAAACCGAGGCATTGCCGATGAACTGGAAAAGGATATTAAAAAGCTCACCATTGTTACCGAGCGGTTTTCCAGCATTGGCTCTGTGCCGGTACTCAAACAGGAAAATGTTGTGGCCCTCGTTAACAATGTGGTCGGGTATCTACGGCCTCGCATTTCATCCAAAGTAAAAATGGATGTATTTACGCTGTCTGAAAACATCCAGGTAATGGTTCACCCTCCGCTTTTTGAATGGGTGATTGAGAACTTGTGTAAAAATGCCGTAGACGCTATTGGCGGCTCTGGAACGATTGCCGTTAAAATCCTGCGCGGCAGCGACAGCAAAGTTTTCATTGACATTTCTGACACTGGAAAAGGTATTCCGCGCTCCAAAATTTCGATGGTTTTCAGGCCCGGATTCACTACAAAAAAACGTGGCTGGGGATTGGGACTTACACTTGCCAAACGAATTATTGAATCGTACCACAATGGCAAAATTTTCGTGAAATCTTCTGAAGAAAATCAGGGGACTACTTTTAGAATTGCCTTAAATACCGTTTCCTGAAAAAGGGCGTTTTTTAGTCCGATTTTACACAAAATCTTATTTGGTTGAGCATTGCGGTTTGGGCGATAAAAGTTACTTTTGCGCACGAATTTTAGTCCTTAAACCAAAGGGCTTCGTTGGCAAAGTAAAAGCACAGTTAAACCACATAAATCTCAGTCACACATGGCGAATATTGGCAAGATCACCCAGGTTATCGGACCCGTTGTAGACGTGGCCTTTGATACACCCGGCTCAAAGCTCCCGAACATCCTTGATTCATTAGAAGTAACAAAAGCTGACGGCACCAAAATCGTTTTGGAGTGTCAGCAACACCTTGGCGAAGACCGCGTGCGGACTATCGCGATGGACGGAACGGAAGGCCTTGTTCGCGGCATGAAAGTGA
>CAZHQP010000215.1:0-5261 GCA_964534735.1 uncultured Roseivirgaceae bacterium | reverse complement strand
TATTGAAATGCTGGTTGGTTTGGTCCGGGGCATCGATCAGCTCGCGAAGCTTTTCAAGCAAGTCAGTTTTCTTCTTCAGATTTTCATTTCGCTGCTCTTCCTGACTTTTCAACAGCTGAGTTTTACGATCTTTAATTTGTTTAAGAAGTGATTCAAACTGAGTTGTGTACTCGTCACCCCGGAAATCGAAATCATCAACCACTCCTCCATCGAGTATAAACCGATTCAGCGCGGCAGTGCGCTCCCGCTCTCTCAGCTCATCAAATAAAGGCTTGATCTCACGGATCGCTCGGTCAAGTTTGGATTGATTGCCTGCTTTCACAAGTTCTTTGAGATGCTCAACAAACTGTGCTTTTGTAAAAACAGAATAATCGACATGCTCGAGTTCATCCTCCGCTGCCTGTTCACCATGAGATTGATCTGCCAGATCGGCTTCACTGTTCAATACAGCATTGGCATGGCTCTTCCCGTTTAGGGCAGCATCCTGTTCTTCGCTATTCTCGTTTTCAAAATCCATGACCAATCTATTATTACGCAATATGCGTAAAGTTACTAAAATGCCCCAATTCTGCCTTAATTCAGGTTTGGGTCTACCGGGTAGTTAGCATAGACGGAAAATCTGCCGCCCATGTTACTTAATGCTTTCTTCCACATGTTCGTGGGATCTGTTTTGAAGAGCAAGTCATCACTCACAAAATCACACACGATCCATGCATCTTCCGCCAGCTCTTCTTCCAGTTGACCGGGGCCCCAGCCGCTATATCCTAAAAAGAACTTAACCCGTTTGGGATCAAGCTGTTTGGTATCGGATAAAAACAATACATTCTCAAAATTCCCGCCCCAGTAAATATCCTTTATCACTTCGGTTCCGCTTTCAATTTTCGGATCGCGGTGAATGAAATGAAGTGTATCCTGCTGCACCGGTCCGCCAATAAAAATTACCTCATCAAAATTCTTCAGCTCATCCATTACCTCACCCACTTTAATAATGGCAGGCTTGTTCAATATAAATCCAAATGATCCCTCCTCGTTATGCTCACACAGTAACACAACGGTGCGGTCAAAGTTAGGGTCCTGGAGGAAAGGTTCCGATATGAGGAGCCTCCCCTTTTCCGGGGTAATTTTATTGCCGTATTTGAAAAAGTCCATTCAGCGGATGTTCACAACGCAACAATAAAATACTTGTATCAATAGGATGCAAGTTTTATTGATTTAGTTGACCTTGGGCCGTAATTTCAAACGTATGAATGACCTTGCTTCGATCCGGAAAGACTACAGTAAAGCTTCGCTTGATGCTAAAACTGTCGCGAAAGACCCATTAACACAGTTTACAGAATGGTTCCAGGAAGCAGTAAAAGCTGAAGTGCCAGAAGTAAATGCAATGAATCTCGCCACGGTTAATGAAACTGGAAGGCCTGCATCCCGCATTGTATTGTTGAAAGGTGTTGAAGAAAAGAAGTTTGTTTTCTATACCAACTATCAAAGCCGCAAAGGAAAGGAACTGGATAAAAATCCTGCGTGTGCGTTAACCTTTTTCTGGCCTGAACTGGAGAGACAAGTCAGGGTTGAAGGCATCGCAACCCGAATTGATGAGAAGCGATCAGAAGAGTATTTTCAAAGCCGGCCCAGAGGATCGCAGATTGGCGCATGGGCTTCACCACAAAGCTCGTTGATCAGCGACCGTTCCTTACTGGAAGAACGCGTGAAGCAAATTGAAGCCAAACATAAAAGCGAAGGGCCGTTACCCAAACCTAATCAATGGGGTGGCTATGAAGTTGATCCGCTGATGATTGAGTTCTGGCAAGGAAGACCAAGCAGGTTGCACGACCGGATATTGTATACGAAAGATGATGGGGTTTGGAAGATTAATCGACTGGCACCTTAACAATTCACGACCCTGCCTACCGGCAGGCAGGCACCCGTACCGCGATCCCCATTTATTATCTCTACAAGGGATGCCGGAACAAGCCCGGCAATTGTGCATTAAATCAGATCAAACAAATCATTTATACCAGGCATCCGTCTCACGGTAAATCCTTCGCCATACTTCACACCAATGGCCTGACCGAATTCAATTGCGCGTGCTTCCACCATGTTTAAGAACTCAGGCGTTGAGATATAGGTAGCGGGCTCTTTACTGTTTGGGTCGAAGAATTGCGTCTTGAATGCTTTAATGGCTTTGATCTTGGTTTCCCAATGCGGAGTTACATCAACAATAAAATCAGGCTCAATAAGCTGACTTTGAATATAATGATAGACAGCTTTAGGGCGCCACGCTTTCTGAGCATTACCCTGCTCATCTTTCGTTTCGATCTTGGCTAACCCGGATAAAAAGCACGCATCAAACGCAAGCTCAGCTCCTTTGCCATGATCGGTATGCCGGTCATGAATGGCGTTGGCCAGCACGATCTCCGGTTGATATTTACGGATTGCCGCAATCACTTTACGCTGATGCGCCTCATCGTTTTTAAAGAACCCGTCTGCAAGACCAAGATTTTCCCGAACGGTCAAACGAAGAATTTTAGCCCCTTCAGCAGCCTCAGATGCTCTCGTTTCAGGTGTTCCACGTGTACCGAGTTCGCCTCGTGTGAAATCAATCACCCCCACTTTCCTGCCTTTTGCCACGTGTGCAGCAATGGTACCACCTGCGCCTAATTCTGCATCGTCAGGGTGGGCAGCGAGGACAAGTATATCTAGTTTCATTCGCTACGGTTATTGGGTGCTTGTTTTTAATTAATGGTTAAATATTACGATCAACTAACAACGGTTAACCATTAACCACCTCAGCAGATTCTTTCGCAACCAAAAACTTTTCGGCATCAAGCGCGCCCATACAACCGGTTCCGGCAGCAGTGATCGCCTGACGATAGACTTTATCGGCAGCATCCCCAACCGCAAATACGCCTTCCACGTTCGTCTTGGTGCAGCCTGGTAATGTTTTGATATAGCCGGTCTCGTCCATCTCGATATAATCTTTGAAGATGTCGGTGTTCGGCTTGTGACCGATCGCGAGGAAGAAGCCCTGCAACACGATTGTTTTCTTCTCGCCTGTTTTGTTGTTCACGATGCGGATGCTGTGTACACCGTTATCATCACCCAGGATCTCTTCGGTCTCGGTATTCCAGTGAACTTCAATGTTTGGTGTATTGAGCACACGATTTTGCATAATCTTCGATGCACGCATCTCATCCCTCCTTACGATCAGGTGAACTTTTGTACAGAGCTTGGCTAAGTAGGTTGCCTCTTCAGCCGCTGAATCTCCGGCTCCCACAACAGCAACTTCTCTTCCGCGATAGAAATATCCATCACACACTGCACAGGCAGACACACCTTTGTTGTAATACAGCTGCTCCGATGGCAAGCCCAGGTATTTGGCTGTCGCTCCGGTTGAGATGATCACCGACTCTGCAAGCACTTTATCTTTTTCATCAATCGTAACCTCTAGTGGATATTTGGAAAAGTCCACCCCGGTAACGACACTGTAATGAATCTTCGTGCCGAAACGTTCAGCCTGCTTCTGCAGATCAACCATCATGGCTGAACCATTAATGCCTTCCGGATAGCCCGGGAAGTTTTCCACATCATTAGTTGTAGTGAGTTGTCCTCCCGGTTGAGCGCCTGTGTAAAGCACCGGGTTCAGGCCCGCGCGGGCGGCATAAATTGCGGCTGTATATCCGGCCGGGCCGGATCCGATTATTAAAACTTTTACTGCTTCTGCCATAGTGGTTGTTCTAAAATAAAGGGTCTCACTTTTTAGTGCGAGACCCTCCTATGCTATTAAAAATTAATAATATTAACCCAAGTAAGGTTTTAAAGCCTTGCTTCTGGAGGTATGTCTCAATCTTCTGATCGCTTTTTCCTTGATCTGGCGCACGCGCTCACGAGTGAGGTTGAACTTCTCCCCGATCTCTTCGAGTGTCATGGCATGCTCGCCATTCAGGCCGAAATAAAGAGTGATCACATCAGCCTCGCGCTGAGTCAAAGTCGACAAGGCCCGCTGCACTTCTTTGCGGAGTGAATCGTTCATCAACCCAGAGTCTGGAGTTTCTTCACTGTCGTTCTCAAGTACATCAAGCAAGCTGTTTTCTTCGCCCTGTACAAATGGAGCATCCATCGATACGTGACGACCGGAGATTTTCATGGTATCAACAACCTCTGCTGTTGTTACATCGAGCACTTCAGCAAGTTCTTCCGGGGAAGGCTCGCGCTCAAACTTCTGTTCAAGTTCAGAGAATGTTTTAGATATCTTATTCAATGATCCGACCCGGTTCAACGGAAGACGAACAATACGTGACTGTTCGGCAAGTGCCTGAAGAATCGACTGGCGAATCCACCAAACTGCGTATGAGATGAATTTAAAACCGCGCGTTTCATCAAAACGCTGAGCTGCCTTGATCAAACCCAGGTTTCCTTCGTTGATCAAATCACCAAGAGACAATCCCTGGTTCTGATATTGCTTGGCAACAGAAACTACGAAACGCAGGTTGGCTTTGGTAAGCTTCTCGAGCGCTATCTGGTCACCCTCTTTAATCCTCTTCGCTAATTCTACTTCTTCATCCGGGGTAAGCAAATCAACCTTACCAATCTCCTGGAGGTATTTATCCAGCGACTGGCTTTCGCGATTGGTAATCTGTTTACTGATCTTAAGCTGTCTCATTCAGTGGTTATATTCGTTTGTGTAACAATATACGGGTTTAAGTTAGTTCCTGTCAATTTCACCTTAACGGTTATTGCTTTGGTGCGGTTTCAGTTTTCTCAGGTCTTGGGATCAAAACCTTGCGAGAAAGGCGGAATTTGCCCGTTTTTTTATCGACTTCCACCAGTCTAACCTTAACTTCCTCACCTACTTCAAGCACGCCATCCATCGTTTCGAGGCGTTCCCACTTAATCTCAGATATGTGCAGTAAACCGTCTTTTCCTGGCATGAACTCCACAAACGCGCCAAACGGCATGATTGATTTTACTTTCCCGGTATAGTCTGCGCCAACTTCCGGCACTGCCACAATCGCACGAATGCGTCTGAGCGCAGCGTCCATTACATCTTTATTATTTGCAAACACATTAATAATGCCTTTGCCGTTTACTTCTTCAATAACTACGGTTGCGCCAGTTGTGTTTTGTATGTCCTGAACAACTTTACCACCTGGTCCGATTACCGCACCGATCATCTCTTTCTCGATTATCACAGTTTCAGCACGAGGCGTTTGTGGTTTCAAGTCAGGACGCGGAGCAGAGATTGTTTTCTTCATTTCGTTGAGGAT
>CAZHQP010000214.1:0-5279 GCA_964534735.1 uncultured Roseivirgaceae bacterium | reverse complement strand
AGATCGTATATTAACTGAGCGAGATCTTCAATGGAATAAATATCATGATGTGGTGGCGGAGAGATCAATCCAACACCCGGGGTAGAGTGCCGGACTTTACCAATCCATTCATCTACTTTATCGCCCGGAAGCTGGCCCCCTTCACCAGGCTTCGCGCCCTGGGCCATTTTAATTTGCAACTCATCCGCATTTGTGAGATAATGGCTCGTTACACCAAATCGTCCGGAAGCAACCTGTTTAATTGCCGAACGTTCCCAGTCACCATTTTCTTTTTTCTCATAACGCATATCATCTTCACCCCCTTCACCACTGTTGCTTTTCCCGCCAATACGATTCATCGCGATGGCCAGGGTTGAGTGTGCTTCATGCGAGATTGAGCCGAATGACATCGCACCGGTTGCAAACCGCTTGAAGATTTCTTCTACCGGTTCAACTTCATTTAATGGAATTGAATTGCGTTTTTTGAATTCAAGCAAACCGCGGAACGTAATCGTATCTTCAGCGAGATTATTGATCTTATCTGCATACTTTTTATACAGCTCGTAATTATTACTTTTTGTTGAATGCTGCAGCAGGTGAATAATGTCCGGACTGAATAAATGTTTTTCACCCCTGCGTTTCCACTGATAAATACCGCCAACCTGCAATTCAGTACTTTGATTTCCGTATGAGAGATTATGGCGAATCAAAACTTCTTTTGCCAGATCATCGAACGACATTCCTTCAATGCGGCTGATCGTTCCGCGAAAGCATTTTTCAATCACATCGCTGCCAATTCCTAACGCTTCAAAAATCTGCGAAGACTGGTATGATTGCAATGTACTGATCCCCATCTTCGACATTACTTTCAGCAGACCGTTGCCAATGGCTTTTTGGTAATTGGCAAATGCTTCTTCGTCTGTAATTTTTTTATTGAAAGCGTTTTTGCTGTTTAATGAATGAATCGTCTCGAATGCCATGTATGGATTAACTGCACTGGCTCCGTATCCGATAATCGTGGCGAAGTGATGAACTTCCCAGACATCTCCGGCCTCAACCAGAAGCCCGGTGAGCGCCCGTAATCTCTTTTCAACAAGCGAGTGATGTACAGCACCAATTGCCATCAACGAAGGTATGGGAGCAAATTCAGCAGTAATGTTGCGGTCAGATATAACGATGATCTTCTTTCCATCTTTAACTGCTTTCTCTGCTTCAGCACAGATCTTTTTAATAGCCTCCTCCAATCGGCCGGCTTTTCCATCGGCCTTAAAAACAGAATTGAGCACTGCATAATCAAAACCATGCGCAGGCAAATGCTTCATCTTTTCCAGGTCAGAATTCAGCAACACGGGTTGACCGATATGAATCTGGTTCGTGTGTTTTGGAGTTTCTTCCAATACATTTAAGCTCACACCAATGCGTGTAAACAGCGACATTACCAATCGCTCCCGGATTGGATCAATGGGCGGGTTACTTACCTGCGCAAAATGCTGACGGAAATAATTTGAGATATGACGACTTTCCTTTGACAGCACTGCGTGCGGTGTATCATCTCCCATTGAGCCGGTAGCTTCATACCCTGTTGCAGCCATTGGGACAATGATGGTTTTCAGATCTTCCGTTGTAAATCCGTATGCATTCTGCCGCTGCAGTAATGTCTTCTCATCAAAAACATTCTTAAACGACTTATGCTCAGGCTCAAGCCGCAGCTTCAGTCGATTTTCTTTAATCCATTCGTAATAAGGCTTACCCTCATAAACGGTGCGCTTCACAACATCATCCCCTAATACTTTACCATTTTCTAAATCAACTACAAGCATTTTGCCCGGTGTGATCCGGCCTTTTTCTAAAATCTCTTTAGGGTTAACCGGTAAAGCTCCGGCTTCCGAGGCAGCAATCACTTTCCCGGTTCGGGTTATGCAATAGCGCAATGGACGAAGTCCGTTGCGGTCAAGTGTTGCACCGATGCGGCAGCCATCAGTAAACACAAGTGCTGCAGGTCCATCCCACGGCTCCATCATCGAAGCATGGTATTTATAGAAAGCCTTGCGGTGTTTGTCCATCAGCTTGTTATCCTGCCACGCTTCCGGTACGAGCATCATCAGGACGTGTGGAATTGGCCGGCCTGACAGCACGAGCATTTCAACTAACGCATCAAGGTTGGCAGAATCGGATCCTTCAGGGTTGGTGATCGGCAGCAGCATTTTCAATTCTTCATCCGTAAACAATGTAGATTTGAACAATGCTTCTTTTGACTTCATTTTATTCACGTTACCGCGAATGGTATTGATCTCACCGTTGTGCGCAATGTACCGGAAAGGTTGTGCAAGCTTCCAGTTTGGAAATGTATTGGTGGAGAAACGTGAGTGAACTAATGCGAGTGCGGTTTTTAATCTTGCATCCTGCAAGTCATAAAAATATGCTCTTAACTGTTCGGTACGCAACTGACCTTTATAGATCATGGTCTTGGTAGAAAGGCTCGGAATGTAAAATTCTTTGTTGCTTCCCTTTACTTCACGTGAAACCGTATGTACCGTAAAATTACGCAGCACAAAAAGCTTGCGCTCGAATGCATCCTGATCAAGATTTTCATCTTTCAGCTTGACAAAAACCTGTTCAATGACCGGCTCAACTTCTGCCGCACCCGGACCAGGAATGCTGTGATTAACCGGTACTGATCGCCAGCCAATCAATTCCATTCCAAGCTGCTGAATGTTTTTGCGTAACACATCGCGGCACGCATTCATTACTTTCTTATTGCGCGGAAAGAATACGATGCCCGCTCCATACTTACCTAATACAGGAAGTGTAAAACCCAGGCGATTCGATTCTTCAATAAAAAACTCATGCGGAATCTGCAACAGCACACCGGCACCATCTCCGGTTTTTGGACTTGCGCCCTTACCTCCGCGATGCTCCATGTTCTCAAGCATAGTAAGCGCATCTGCAAGTGTACTATTTGTTTTTAATCCATTGATGTTGGCGATAAAACCAATTCCGCAGGCATCGTGCTCAAGCTCGGGTGTGTACAAACCTTTACCTGATTTTGTTGAGTGCTTATTCATTCTTCGTTATAAACGAGACAAAATTTAATACTGTCAAGTTAAAATTAACGAATCAAAATTTTATGCAACACGTTTTCGGTCAAAAGATTCATTTGAAATCAAATATTTACACAGAATTTACTTCCGAAAACGTTTGCATTCTGTGAGGTACTCCTGCAACAACTGAAAAGAGGTTATGGTTTGACGGCCCGGATCATCTCCCGCTTGCCGGGAGGGCCTTGTAACGTTTCTACCGTTGTACCGCACGAAGCAAGATCGCGCTTAAGCTGGCCTTTTGCACAATACGTAACAAATACACCGCGCGCGGTCAGTGCATGAATTGTTTTTTGCAGCATCGGCAGCTCCCACATCTCCGGCTGTTTGTTAGGCGCAAACGCATCAAAGTAAACTAAATCGAAATAGCTGTGATCGAATGATATGGTTTGAAGTGTGCTGTTGATTTTCTTCAGCATAAAACCTGTTATGACTTCGATCCATTGCTCCCATGGCTCATGATGAAGTTTATAAAAAATTTCCTGTTCTGATTCTGTTTGTGCATACATGAGCTGCTGCCAGATGCTTTCATTCAGCGGAAATGCTTCAAGAGTTGTGTATTCAATCGATACAGCATTCTCTTTCGCATATTGAGCAGTGAGTAATGCGTTTAGTCCTGTACCAAAACCTATCTCTAAAATCTTTACGGATTTTTTTGCTTGTTGTTGAATAACAAAATCCAGTCCATGCTTAATGAATACATGCAGGGATTCCTGTCGCGCACCGTGAATGGAATGATACGTTTCATTCAGCTCCGCATTGAGCAATGACCGTGATCCGTCCCGGGTGGTTATAATCTGAAGCACTACTTAAAATTCAGGTTTACCGGAAATCCGGCTTTATAAATTAATG
Organism: uncultured Roseivirgaceae bacterium; assembly: GCA_964534735.1. Lineage (GTDB taxonomy): Bacteria > Bacteroidota > Bacteroidia > Cytophagales > Cyclobacteriaceae > UBA2336. The sequence continues at coordinate 1,350 of CAZHQP010000214.1, read as the reverse complement.
CAACCGCATACGCACAAACGCCCTCTTCGCGGCCTATGTAGCCAAGCTTTTCATTCGTAGTGGCTTTTATGGAAACGCAATCCTGATCAATTTTTAAAAGCGGAGCCAGAACGGCCTGCATGGCCGGGATATGCGGATTTACTTTAGGAGCTTCCAGGCAAATTGTACAATCAATGTTACCTACTGTCCAGTTTTTTTCTGTCAGCATTCTCACAACTTCCTTAAGAAAGACTTTGCTATCCATACCCTTCCATTTTACATCTGTATTGGAGAAATGAAAGCCGATGTCGCGCATGTTTGCTGCCCCCAGCAAAGCATCACAAATCGCATGGATCAGCACGTCTGCATCTGAGTGACCTACCGCACCATGCGGAGTATTTTTCAGCTCAATGCCGCCCAGGTGAAATGCGCGGCCTTTTTCCAGCTCGTGCACATCAAATCCCATTCCAATGCGAAGGTTCATTAGTGTATATATTAAGAGTCAAATATACCTAAGTAACCGCATCGCAGGGAAATAAATATCAGGCCGGTACCGCGAGTATTTTTTATTGTTCGTTATTTTGTTGAAGTCATGGCGGGAAAACGGTCTATATTTCGAAATCTACTGGTTGGTAAGGATTTCATCCCTACCCGCATTGAGTTTAAATATGCCTTGCTCCGGGGGCAGTTCGCAGTTATCATTTTCTCCATTGCCGTATTTTACATTATTGTTGATCCGATTCATCATGTTTACGGTTTCATCCCCGGTTATATCCTGATGGTGATTGTTTCGTTCATCATTGTTCTGCTCAACCGGAAAAGATTCTACCATGCCTCCAGCATTCTTCTGCTGACGTTTGTTAACATCATTGTTTTCTTTTTTTCAACTGTAGATCACCCGCATGGAGGAGTATTTTTCTTTTTTATGACCTGTTCCATTGCCGGGTTAATTCTTGCCGGATACTATAGCCGGTACGCAGGTATTCTTTTTGCTACCCTGCCTATTGTATTGGGTTACGTCTCCTACACAAGTGATTTCAACTTCATGCCCCAGCCTTCGTATGAACCGGGCGTTGTTCAACTCAACTTTGTAATCAACTTCATTATCGGTATCCTGTCTAATATTTTTATTGTTTCTTTTCTTATCAAACGAAACCAGGAATCAGAAAGCTCACTTCGCGAAAGTGAAGAGAACCTGATGCAAATCGCAGCCGATCTTGAGATTAGCCGCGAGCGTTTCGCGCTGGCGGTAAAGGGTACAAACGCAGGCATCTATGAATGGGATCTCCGAAAAAATACGGTTTACGTAAGCGCTTTTTGGAAGCGTTTACTGGGCTATTCGGAACAAGAGCTCAGCGACATAAATGTTGA
>CAZHQP010000213.1:0-5296 GCA_964534735.1 uncultured Roseivirgaceae bacterium | reverse complement strand
TCCAGAAGTATGTTGATGACAACGATATTGAAACTGCTTCAGAGATTGTTGTTAAAACTTCGGTTAATAAATCCAAGACAAAGATTCTGATCATTCAGCAGATCGATAAGAAGATTGATCTGGAAGAGATCGCTCAAACTGCCGGTATTACGTTTAACGAATTACTGACGGAAATAGAAAACATCAGCTATTCCGGAACCAAACTCAACCTGACATATTACCTGGATGATATTCTCGACAAGAGCAAACAGGACGACATTCATGATTATTTTATGAATGCCAATACGGATTCACTGGAAGAAGCATTAAATGATGATAGCCTGGCAGATTACTCGGAAGAAGACATCCGGTTGGTCAGGGTGCAGTTCATGAGCGAGCACGCACATTAAGATATCCTTGGTCTGTGTTTTCACAGCCCAATTTTTAAAATCAAAAGTCACCTAATTTCAGGGTGACTTTTTTTATTCAGCTACAAAATATTCATCAGCGATTTTAAGAGTTATACTGTCAAGAGTTTCTTCTCTATATTTAAGAATATCATAAACATCTTGAGAAGCTTTCTTGTAGTGGTACTTATTTGACATTACTAAAGCATGAAAAAGGAAACCCGTAAGTCGTCCTTCACCTAAATAATAAATTTCTCTCAACTGTTTATATGCAAGAGTATCACCTCTATTTAAAGCAAGATTACCTAAACTATCAATCAGCTGTAAATCGTGAAATTTTTCCCTATATAATCCAATACCACCAGTAGTTTCAGTTTGACAAGCCATGAAAAGAACGATGGTAGAGATGAGCAAAAATAGTGTTGTACGATACAGTCTTTTCAAACCTTTTTCTTGTGGAATCATGTGATTGATTATTGATGTATTCTTAAAATTAATAAATAAAACCAACGCATGGGATCCAGATCGTTTAGACATTTGCTTTAACTAACCATAATCCGCCTTATCTTTGCTCCTTATGAATATCCTCATCATCGGAAATGGCGGCCGCGAACATGCCTTCGCGTGGAAAATCAAACAAAGCACGCAGTGCGATAAGCTTTTTGTCGCCCCGGGAAATGCCGGAACGGCAATGGTAGCAGAGAATGTAGCGATTGCGGTTGATGATTTTGACAAGCTTGGCAAGTTCTGTATTGACAATAAAATTGAACTGGTGGTAGTTGGTCCGGAAGTTCCATTGGTAAAAGGCATCCGGGATTATTTTGAAGCAAATCCTGCATTAAGAAATATTGCGATGGTTGGGCCGGGGAAAACCGGGGCGCAGCTCGAAGGCAGTAAAGATTTCTCCAAGCAGTTTATGGTGCGTAATAACGTACCGACTGCAAAAGCGAAAACATTTTTCCCAAGCACGGTACAAGAATCGTACGCCTATATCGATGCCTCAACGCCTCCAATTGTTTTAAAGGCTGATGGACTTGCTGCCGGAAAGGGCGTAATCATCACCAACGATAAAGCAGAAGCAAAAGACGTGATCAAAGAAATGCTGGTTGACAAAAAATTTGGTGATGCCAGCGCCAAAGTATTGATCGAAGAGTTTTTAGACGGTATTGAAGTTTCTGTTTTTGTGTTAACGGATGGCAAAGATTATGTCATCCTGCCGGAAGCGAAAGATTACAAGCGCATTGGTGATAACGATACCGGCCCGAATACAGGCGGAATGGGGGCAGTTTCTCCGGTTGTGTTTGCGGATAAAGCCTTCCTCAAAAAAGTTGAAGATCAGGTTATCAAACCAACAATTGACGGACTAAACAAAGAAGGCATCCCGTATAAAGGATTTATTTTCATCGGGCTGATGAGTGTTAAAGGTGAGCCTTATGTGATTGAATATAACGCTCGCATGGGCGACCCGGAAACACAAGCCGTATTGCCGCGGATCAAAAGTGATTTAGTCACCCTACTACTTGCAGCCGGCAAGGGCGATCTCAAAAATGTTTTCGTAGAAACCGATACTAACTATGCCGTTACACTTTCGATGGTTTCAGGCGGCTACCCAGGCGACTACACAAAAGGAAAAGTTATTACCGGCCTCGACAAAATATCAGAAGGTGTTGCTTTCCACGCGGGAACAAAAAATAATGCGAATTCGGTACTAACGGATGGCGGACGAGTGATCTCCATGATGGCCATGGGGCCTGATCTGGCCACTGCGCGCGAAAAAGCTTACCGCGGGGCTTCCCTCCTTGCGTGGGAAGGGCTATATTTTAGAAAGGATATTGGATTGGATTTATTAACTTTAGAATCAGAAAGAAGTCATGATAATTAAGATTTCCAAAAAGGCCTCATCATCAAAAATTCAGCGAGAGCTGAAAAGAATTTCCGGAAAAGCCGCGAAGCAAGGCTTCAATGCTAAAAAATATTTCGGAAAGCTGGTGAGAGGACTTGAAGGAGATGCTTATCAAAAAAAGGTAAGGAATGAATGGAGTTGACCTTTTTGTTGACACCAACGTTTTAATTAACCTGGCCGAAGGAAAAAGTGGAGTGGATCAATATTTGGAAGGCAATAATCTTTTTGTTTCCGTTGTATCGGAGATAGAACTTTTAGGCTGGCATAAAATAACAACACCTCAAAGAAATTATTTTAAGAGTTTGTTGGATGATTGTTCAGTAATCGGAATTACAAATCCTGTTAAAGAACTTTCAATACAGCTTAAGCAGAAATACAAGATTAAGCTTCCGGACTCAATCATCGCTGCCAGTGCTTTGCATCTTGGTGTGCCCCTCCTCACCTTCGATAAAGGCTTCGAAAAATTTAAAGATTTGAACCTTATTGTGATTTACTAACATGGGTTGCTCGTGCGGAACTTCGAAAGGCGGCAAAACTGCCGGCTGTAAGAATAATGGCGCCTGTCAGACAGGTGGCTGTAATAAAATGAACGTGTTCGACTGGCTGTCGAACATGGAGATGCCTTCCACTTCATCATTCGAAATTGTTGAAGTCCGGTTTAAGAACGGCCGGAAAGAATTCTTCAGAAACACTGAAAAGCTTGACCTTACTACTGGTGATGCCATTGTGGTAGAAGTACCTAATGGTCACCACATCGGCCACGTTTCGATGCAAGGCGAATTGGTTCGCTTGCAGATGCAAAAGAAAAAAGTTGTCAACGACCATGAGATCAAAAAGATCTATCGCCTGGCGCATCAAAAGGATCTTGAGAAGCTTGAAGAGGTAAAAAAACGGGAGCTCCCTACGCTGTATCGTACGCGTGAAATTCTTCGCGAAACGAAATTGCAGATGAAGCTCTCGGATATTGAATATCAGGCCGACAATACCAAAGCAACATTTTTCTATTCAGCCGATGACCGGGTTGATTTCCGCGAGCTTATCAAGCGACTGGCAACTGAATTCAGAATCCGTGTCGAGATGCGCCAGATCAGCCTGCGCCAGGAAGCCGGAAGACTGGGTGGTATTGGGGTTTGCGGTCGCGAGCTTTGCTGCTCAACATGGTTAACCGATTTCAAGAATGTTGCCACGAGTGCAGCGCGTTATCAAAACCTTTCGCTTAATCCGAGCAAGCTTTCCGGTCAATGCGGTCGACTGAAATGCTGTTTGAACTACGAGCTTGAAACGTATATGGATGCGTTACAGGATATTCCGAAAATAGAAACGCCTCTATTGACTGAAGCGGGTGAAGCCAAGCTTCAGAAGACAGATATCTTCCGGAAGATCATGTGGTTTGGGTTCAATGAAGAGAACACGTGGTATCCATTGAATGTAGAACGTGTCAATCAGATTCTCGAAATGAACCGGGCAGGTAAAAAACCAGCCAATCTTCAGGATGATGTGATTGCCGAAAAGATTCCGGTGGGTAAGCTGAACAGTGACCTGGCGCAGATGGATGAAAAGTTCAGAGACAAGTCAAAAAACAAGAAGAAGAAAAAGAAGAAAGGCCCGCGCGATAATAAACCTCAGGGTGACGGAACTCAAAACGCCAATCAGAATCCTAACCGGAATCAGGGGCAGACACAAAATCCGAATCAAAATCGGAACCAGGGCCAGAAGCCTAATCCGCAGAATCCAAACCGGAATCAGCAAGGGCAAAATTCAAACCGGAATCAGAATCAGCAGGGACAGAATCCGAACCGGAATCAGAATAATCCTAACAAAAACCAGAATCGGAATCAGAACCAAAACAGGAACCGGAATCAGAATAATCCGAATCGGAATCCGAATAATCCGAACCGGAATCAAAATCCGGGCAATAACCAAAAGCCTGATACGGATCAGCCACGCAACGACTCATGAGAATAGCTCTTTTTTTTCTGATCACACTTGTACTTTTCAGCTGCGACAGCAACCGGGTTTATGAAAAAAATCAGGATCTGGAACAACGTGTATGGCTTTCAACCGAGCAGCCGGCTTTTGAGTTTACAGTTCAGGACACCACAACAGCCTACAACCTGTATTGCAACATCCGCAATTCGGTAACCTATCCATATTCTCGAATCTTTATTAACTATTCACTTCAGGATTCAACAGGAGCTTCTGCAACAAAAAGTATGATCAGCGCTTTTTTGTTTGAAGAGAAAACTGGAAAGCCTTTTGGTACGAGCGGATTGGGAGATGTGTATGACCATCAGGTACCACTGCTTAAAAATTATTCGTTCAAAAAATCCGGGAAGCATGTAATGAAGTTTGATCAGTTCATGCGCACGGATACCCTGCAGGGAATTCTCGCAGTAGGCTTCCGAATGGAGACTGTCGTTAACGAGTAAGCACAATATAATCGTTAATGATCGTTTGAAGAAAGCGCACGTTATCCGGAATATTTTCTTTAATCTCCAGCACCAATTTTAGTCGGGCAGTAAGCTGGTTGATAGCTTCAACGTGCGCATCATTCCCATACTTTTTAAAGCGGTCAATTGTGCTTTTAATGAGGATAACATCTTCTTCCACCAATTGCTTTGCTTGTATATAAATCGGTTGATACGTTTCACGCGATTGTATTTTAAGGATGTCTTTCAGGTACAGGTTTACAGAAGGCACAAGCTTGATCACCGTTGTATTTGAAGCGATATCACCGATGCGTTGTGCTTTCGAAGAAGAAGCTATCAGCATGGAAGCAATCGCGCCCAGCGAAAGGTAAATATCGATCAACCGGAAAGCCCAGCGCCCTGCATAATCATAGAATGTTGCTTTTTCACCGGTGATGTTGATTACGCGGATATTCAATGCCTTTTTCCCCAGGCTTTGGCCATTGTTAAAAACTTCAAAAAGAAGGGAGTAGAAAATAAAAATACATATAGTGAAAATTGATGTTACCGTTTGCATGTAGCCGTCCAGCGGAAACAAC
>CAZHQP010000212.1:0-5311 GCA_964534735.1 uncultured Roseivirgaceae bacterium | reverse complement strand
GGTATTAATCGAAGTTAATAATGGAAAAATTTGATCTGGTTGTGATCGGAGCAGGCCCGTCAGGCTATGCAGCAGCCATGCGTGCGCTTGACTTTAAGAAAAAAGTCCTGATAATTGAAAAAAGTAAGGTTGGTGGTGCAGGTGTTACCAATGGCGCACTCTCTTCTAAAACCTGGTGGGAGCTTTCGCGTGAGGCTTCCAGCTTCCGCAAGAATTTGAAGCGATACAACATCCAGGCACCAAGTATTTCTTACAAAGAGATCCAATCTGAAGTAATCCGTGCGGTGGAAGAAAGAAAAGGTATGCTCGAAGAGCATATGGAGCTTTTGAGAGAATCCGTTAACTCCAATTTATTAACCTTCAAAACCGGCACAGCCCGACTTACAACTCCCCACGAAGTAGAAATTACCAACGGTTCAAGAAAAGAACTTGTCGCTGCAGATTACATTATCCTTGCTACCGGAAGCAGACCACGCTATCTGCCGGAATTGCCAATCGATGAAAAGATCGTAATGACGAGCGAAGGCATTGAAACGATGGAAGATTTTCCGGAAAGTATGGTAATTGTCGGAGCGGGAGTGATTGGCTGCGAGTATGCAACAATCTTTTCCGGATTTGGCAAGACAAAAGTTCATCTGATTGATAAAGGCGCGCGCATTCTTCCGTTTGAAGATGAAGATGTGGTGAAAGTGATCGAACGTAACATGGAGAACAATGGTGTATTGATCCACCGGAACTCGCGTTTGATCCGCATGGAAGTAAAAAATGGTCGCGTTGAATACGAGCTCGAGTATGACGACTCAAGCAAGGAAGTATTCAACGTAGAGAAGGCGCTTGTGTCTGTTGGCAGGATCCCGAATTACGAAGAGCTATGGGATGATAAAGTGCCGATCAACATCACCAAGCGCGGCATTGAAGATAATGATACGCAAACTAACGTGAGTAACATATTTGCCGTAGGCGATATTACGGCAGACATTTCATTGGTAAATGTGGGCGAGCTGGAAGGCCGGTATGCAGTAGAGCGCATCTTTGGAAAGCCCAAGCGCAAGCTTGTGTATGAGAACATCAGCACGATTATGTTTTTGAGTCCGGAGGTTGCAGGAGTTGGATTGAATGAAACGCAAGCCCGCGAAAAAGGAATTGAATACAAAGTTGTAACCCTCGATTATAGCTGCATTCCACGCGCGATTGCCAAACGCAATACGCAAGGTTTTATTAAGCTGTTGGTTACCAACGATGCGGAAATGAAAATTTTGGGTGTTAAGATCATTGGTAACCAGGCGTCAAGTGCTATCCAGGCAGTAGCATTACTGATCTCGATGGATAAGGGTATCGAAGAGCTGGCAGAATGCGTTCATCCACACCCGTCCATCACGGAAGGTATCCAGGAATGTGTTCGGATGTTACTGGGTAAGTCCTTGTTCAAGCCATCGGCATTGAAAGGAAGACTGTCGTGCCGGACGTATTCCGTAGGGGAGTATAGCGATATTAATTTTTAAAGCATCTTAGTGTGAGACGGTTGTTCTTTCTTTTTGCTCTGATTGGTCTCACGGGTTGTATACAAGCTCAATCAGGCTGGAAAAAAGTGCAAGTCACGTCTGATCATAAATTTGAGATTTTAAACGAAGATCATATTTATGACATGAGTGAGGTTGGTATTCCGAACGATACCATACGTTGTTCTATAGTAATTGAAACGGGCCGTAATAATCCGTATCCGGATAGTTTGATTTTCTCTTCCGCTAATTTGAAAGACAAAGTACTGACTATTTCACTGACCAGTGTTGCGGGGCATACGTATCATGATTGCAGTATCCGGATTGTTAACCGGAAGTTTATGATCGATCATAAATTTCTGGTTGATATTTTTGAGGAAGAAAAGTTCAGAGTTCTTAAACCTGTACTGAAGCTTAGTTCAACGAATTTCATAAAAGATGGCGAAATCAGAGGATATATCGAGTATAAACTTATTACGGTTAAGCCTGGTGAAAATTTTAAAGAAACCTATACCGTAAAAGGCAATTTCAAAGTTATCGTGCGCTAGCTGCTAATTCTTGCTTAGTAACACCTCCGATAACGGAATCTTCCGGATCTTGCTTTCAATCCAGGCGGAGAAGTCAAATAACCGGGTGATCTGCTGCTCAAACACATCGTGATGCATTTTATCAAAGTCGCTCTGAATCTTTTCCCATAGCACTTTTCGCTTCATTCCTGAGATCGGCAGATTCTGTTTGTTCACAAAGCTGAGCACACTGCGTTCAATCTTATATTCTTTTCCCACAACATTCATGTCACGCTTGATTGATCGCGTTTCAGATTTGATCAGATCAAACTCTTTTTTCTCATATAATATCATCAGGTTGGCCAGGCGAATGGTTCGATAGAGCGGGAGATAAGAGTAATTCTTTCCAATAAAAATGATTTTATTTAACGCTTTCTGTGCTTTGCTGTAATCACGCAGGCCAAAATGAATGAGCGCTGTGTATAAGCTCAATTCAGCATTGCGTGCCAGGCTTAGCAGATGTGATTTTTTAAATAAGTCTTCAGAGTACTTTTGCATCAATACTTCACTCGCAAAGAAGTCACCTTTATCCAGTAATGGAAAAAGCTCGTATAAAAAGATGAGGCACGTTACGTTGGCACTGAAATTCAGCGAAGGGTTGTTTAGCTTCTTCAACTGATCAATGAAGTGCTTCATGCCCTCGTAATTCTTCAAACTTCGCAGAGTATCCAGAATCCCTTCCAACGTCAGTAGGTAATAGATAGGCGGGTTCGACCAGAGATGCTTGTTGCTTTCAAGTAAGTTATTGAGCTCGTAAAATGAATGCAGCGCAGACTTATAATCACCTACACTAATCAGGTAATTCGCCTGAAACAATTGGTGAAGCTTCTGGATTTCGAAATTATTAACGTTCGAAGAAGCTACAATACTCATTTCGCTCACAACAAGATCATTCAATTCGTTCTTTTGTTGCTCTGACCGGATGTTTCCTTTATGTAAAACCCGATGCTTCAATAACTCATACAATGCCGACTGCTGATTGATTTTTTGAGTAATCCGCATCACTTCATTGATTCGGAACTGTTTGTTCAGCAGCATTTTCTCATCGATCTGCGGAAAGTTCAATGCAAGTAAATATTCAAGCTCCAGACGTGATGCGATTAGTAAGGCATAATAATTTTCAAGCTTTCGTGCGCTGGCAATTACCTTATGAAGCAAATCAAAGCATTCTTCAAATAACGATTTCTCAAAGAGAATGCGGGCTTTGAGTATCTTATCAAACAATGAGTAATAGCTGTCCTGCTCGGTGCGCAAATCGAGCATCGTATCTAACAAAACTTTATACAAGTATTTGACTGTCGTATCAAACGAAGCGCCTGAATGCAGCTTCAGATATTTTGTGCGCAAGAGCTCCGGAGTAATTGCCTTGTCTTTACTGATCAGGTTATATAAGCTCATGTAGTGCGGTACAAGTTCCGTTCGGGGTGCAGCCAGGTTGAAGGCCTTTTTTTCAGGCTTCGACATGGATTGAATAAGCGATATCAGCGCGGAAGATTTTAGCATCTTATGATTATGTATGCTGTTTTAATTGCAATTTTTAACTGTAAATACTTTATTATCAATTAATTATATTTTTTTGATAATTTTTGATCTTACTATTTTCGTTCATTTTTTTGATTATCACAAACGTTTGAAAATTTAGCTTTGACCAACCTGCAAATTGCAGCTGAACCAAACCTCCAATATGTCGAAACGCTACATTGGCTTATTCACCGGGATTCTTGCATTCATTATTATCCTGTTATTGCCGGAACCCGAAGGGCTTTCTCCGCAGGGAAAAAGTGCAGCTGCAGTTGTAGTGCTGATGAGTATCTGGTGGATCACCGAAGCCATCCCGGTTTTTGCCACAGCTTTTCTGCCACTGGTTTTATATCCTTTGCTTGAAATATTACCAGCCGGTAAAACCGCTGTTAACTACGGTCATAATTATGTGCTCATGATGCTGGGCGGTTTTTTCCTCGGTAAGGCAATTGAATCTCAGAACCTGCATAAGCGAATTGCGCTTGTTATTATTGACATCTTCGGGATCAGCCGGCAACGAATTATTTTCAGCATGATGATCGCAACTGCATTCCTCTCGATGTGGATTGCAAATGTTACAGCTGCGGTAATGATGTTTCCGATTGCTATGTCGATTGTCTCAAAGGAAGAAGAAGACCTGTCTACCGGAAAGAAAAGCTCATTCGCAACAGCCTTGATGTTAGGAATTGCTTACTCTGCCACGCTAGGCGGATTAGGTACTTTGATCGGAACGCCAACCAATCTTATTCTGATCGGTATTCTTGAAAATCTTTTTCCGGATGCACCTTCAATAACTTTCTTCACCTGGCTGAAGATCGGTTTGCCGTTGCTGATCGTATTCCTGCCAGTCTTTGCGTACTACCTCGTTAAATATTTTAAAGTCAGCGGTAACCTGAGTGGCAACGACACGGTAATTAAAGATGAGCTCAAGGCGTTAGGAAAAACAACATCGGGTGAGCGCAGAGTTATTTACGTTTGTTTGTTCGCCATTTTTGGTTGGGTATTCCGTGAGAATCTGGTGCTGGGAGATTTTGTTATTCCGGGCTGGAGTGAGTTATTAGGCCTTGATGCTTTCGTGCATGACAGCACGGTAGCCATGGCTGCAGCTTTACTGCTTTTTGCGGTTCCTGCGAATAAAGAAAAACGTTTGCTGGATTGGAAGCAGGCGAGCCAGGTGCCCTGGGGCGTTGTGATGATTGTGGGTGGAGGCTATGCGATCGCTGCCGGGTTCGAATCAACCGGACTTGCAGATTGGTTAGGCGCGCAGCTAGCGTTCATCAGCAGCTATCCTTTTCTAATTGTATTAATCCTCGTGATTGGATTTGTTATGCTCTTTACGGAGTTTAACTCCAATACAGCAACCGCCAACATTTTATTACCCATTCTTGCCAGCATGGCAGTGGCTGCCAGCATGAATCCGTTTTTGTTAATGATTCCCGCAACGGTTGCTTCGTCACTTGGATTTATGATGCCGGCCGGTACCGGACCCAACACAGTAATCTTCGGAAGTGAACGCGTTACAGTTACCGACATGGTAAAATGCGGGATCTGGCTGAACCTGATCAGCCTCATAGCACTTACCATCATGATGTATTTTGTCATTATGCCATGGCTGGACTTTGATCCGGCATTGCCTGTATGGGCGCATTAATGCTTCGGGTTGTATATTTATGGGGCTTTTAAAAGATATGGACATAACAGCAGCATTTGCAGGTAATAAAGGAG
>CAZHQP010000211.1:0-5364 GCA_964534735.1 uncultured Roseivirgaceae bacterium | reverse complement strand
TGGATCAGTTTGGTACATCTCAGCCGAACATTCAGCGCTTGATTGGTACGGAAAGAATCCAGGTTGAGATTCCGGGTGCAGAAAACCCGCAACGTGTTCGTAAATTATTGCAAGGTGCTGCCCGTCTCGAGTTCTGGGATGTGGTGGAAATGCAGACATTGTTTCCGTCACTCAGTGCCGCAAATGATCTTTTAGTAAAGGAACAAAAGCTGAAAGCACTTACTGCGCCTTCAACCAGTACCTCAACTCAATCAACTGTAACAGGTGATACAACTCAAACAGATCTTGAAAAGCAGCTCAGCGGAGTCTCTGATACAACCAAAACCAGTCTCGATTCGCTTGGTAACAATGAAGTATCGCCTTTGTTTGCGTTAACGCAGGACCAAAACTTCCTGTGCTATGATCTGAAAGATACCGCTGCAATCAACGCCATTTTCAGACGTGATGATATTAAGGCATTGTTTCCGCGCAATATCGGGGTGTACTGGTCTAATAAACCAGATAAAGTTGGCAGAAGCGGAGAGGCACTCGTTCTTAACTTTATTGATAAAGGAAGAAACGGCCAGTCACGTCTTACCGGTGAGGTAATTATTAACGCCAACGAAGATCGTGATGATAAAACCCGTCCGGCAGTATTCATGCGGATGAATGCAAAGGGTACCCGCGAATGGGCCAAGTGGACGCGTGAAGCGGCTCAGAAAAGATCGCGCATTGCTATTGTAATGGATAACCTGGTTTACTCTGCACCTTCTGTGGATAATGAAATTCCAAACGGAAGCTCTGTTATTTCCGGAAGCTTTACTGCTGAAGAAGCAAAAGATCTTGCCAGCGTGTTGAAAGCAGGTTCGCTTCCTGCACCTACACGCATTGTTGAATTTACTTCAGTGGGATCAACGCTTGGTCAGGAGGCCATTACCAATGGTTTGATCTCCATTGTTGCGGGTTTCATTGTGATTATCATTTTCATGTTTGTTGTTTACAGCAGTGCCGGATGGATAGCTGACCTGGCCGTTATTCTTAACCTGATCTTCCTGTTAGGGGTGTTGGCATCGTTAAACGCATCACTTACCCTGCCGGGTATTGCAGGTATTTTGTTATCACTTGCGATTGCCGTTGATGCGAACGTACTGATTAACGAACGTGTTAAAGAGGACCTTGCGACCGGTAAAGATTTCACATCTTCCGTGCGCGCAGGCTACAAAAATGCATTCTCTGCTATTTTTGACTCAAACGTAACTACGCTTATTAAGGGTTGCGTACTCTTGATATTCGGCTCAGGATTGATTTACGGATTTGCCGTTACGCTCGTAATCGGTATCGTGTGTTCGTTCTTTACCTCAGTGTTCTTTACACGTGTTTTATTTGAAGCAGTTATCCGCAGAAAGAAAACTGTACGCTTTTCACAAAAATGGTCTCAAAACCTGTTCAAGTCTATCAGTGTTAATTTCATTGGTAACAGAAAGATCTATTATGCAATATCGTTGTCGATCATTGTTGCGGGTATGATTGGCCTGGCTATGAAAGGCCTGAACTACGGTGTGGATTTCAAAGGCGGAAGAAGCTATATCGTAGAGTTTGAAAAGCCGGTTGAAGCTGCTGCAGTTCGTACAAACCTGGCAGGCAATTTTGGCTCATCGCCTGAAGTGAAAACGTATGGTTCAGCACAACGCTACAAGATTACTACAGATTACCTGATTGAAGATGATTCTGAAAATGCAACGCTGCAGGCTGAACAGCAACTGGAAGCAGGACTTGCAAAATTTGAAGGAAATAAATTCACAGTGTTGAGCCCAATCAAAGTGGGGCCAACCATTGCCAACGACACAAAGTTGTCGGCCATTAAATCACTTACTGTGGCGGTTGTATTGATGTTCTTATACATCCTCATCCGTTTCCGCAGATGGCAGTTTGCAATGGGTACGATGGTCAGCCTGGTGCACACTGTATTGATGGTACTTTCAATCTTCATTTTGTTGGAGAACATTATGCCGTTCTCTTTGGAAATTGATCAGGCGTTCATTGCTGCTATTCTTACGGTAATCGGATATTCCATTAACGATAGTGTGGTGGTATTTGACCGCGTACGGGAATTCCTTGCGAACAAACGGAGCGATGAAGACACGCCTTCAGTTGTTAACCGAGCATTGAACGATACGTTAAGCCGTACGCTCATTACCGGTATGTCTACGATTTTCGTAGTGATTATCCTGTTCATCTTTGGCGGTGAAACAATCAAAGGATTTACGTTCGCGATGCTGATCGGTATTATTATCGGTACGTATTCTTCTCTGTGCATTGGTACTCCGGTACTGGTGGACTTCTCAGCGAAGGATGGCAAGTAAACTGAGTTATTGATTAAACAATTAATAATCCGGCTTCTCTGAGGCCGGATTATTTTTTTATCTTGGCTAACCCAACTAAAATACCATGGATCAGATTTTAGATTCTCCCGAAGTAGAAAACAGAATAATGCCTTATGCCGGATTCTGGATTCGCGTAGCTGCATATTTAATAGATGGCGTGCTGCTTTGGGTTGTTAACGTGGCTTTTTCCTTTTTATATCGCGGCTCATACAGTTTCTATAACTCAGAGCTCCTGCTGGATGTAGTCTCCATTGCTACAGGTGTTCTTTACTTTACGCTTATGGAGAGCTCCGAACGCCAGGCTACATTGGGTAAAATGGCGTTAAGTCTCAAAGTTGGAGATAAATACGGTAACCGGATTTCGTTCGGCAATGCACTCGGTCGTTACCTTTCCAAGATTATTTCCGGAATAATTTTAGGAATAGGTTTTATGATGGTTGGCTGGGATGAAAAGAAGCAAGGGCTTCACGATAAAATTGCTGACACGTACGTTTATGAAAATTAAGCTGCTAAATCAAACCTCTTGATTTAAGCTCCAGGTATTTATTGATCGTAGCTACAGTAAGGTTTTCAGGTTTTGTAAGGATACTCATGATCCCAAACTGCTTGAGTTGTTGCGTCAGCTGCATTTTGTTATAGGCGTAATCTTCCGCAGTAATCTGTGCGTAAACATCTTCCAGATTCTCAGAAGGTTGTTTTGCGAAATTGCTGATCTCAGTATTTTCAAAAAAGACAACAACTAATAAATGCTGACGGTTGATTTTCCGCAACTGCGGAATAACGCGCTGCAGTGCATACTCACTTTCAAAATTTGTGAATAAAAATACAAGACTTCGGCCTTTAATAAACCTGCGTGCCCCGATGTACATCAACTCATAATTCGCTTCTGCGGGCTGTTCTTCTTCTTTGTACAATGCTTCCAGGATGTGCTTGAGTTGTTGCTTGCTTCGTTCGGCTTTAAGTGCAGTGCCAATTTTATCTGAAAAAGTAATCAGACCTGCTTTGTCCTGTTTTTGCAGAACAATATTTGAGATAACAAGGGATGCATTAACAGCATAATCCAGCAAGCTTAGGCCTTCAAAAGGCATGTGCATAACCCGGCTCCTGTCAAGCAAACAATATACTTGCTGTGATTTTTCATCCTCGTATTGATTGACCATTAGCTGTGCCCTGCGTCCGGTGGCTTTCCAGTTAATGCTTCGGTAATCGTCTCCGGCCACGTATTGCTTGATATGTTCAAATTCGTAGCTGTGCCCGATTCTTTGCATACGCTTCACGCCATATTCTTCCGAAGTTCGGATAAACGACTTCAGCTCAAACCGCTTCATTTGAATAATGGATGGATACACCGGAATCACTTCGCTTACCGGGAATGTTATCCTGCGTTTTACCAATCCCAGTCCCGAGTGAATAAAGCAATGCAAGTCACCAAAAGCGTATTCTCCGCGAGTTAAAGGCCTTACCTGGTATACATGCTTGTCGGATTGACCGGCAGATAATTTCAGCTCGCGTTTGAAATCCCGGACCTGGAATTGTTCAGGTAATTCATCCACCAGGGTTACATTCAGAAAAACAGATGAGTTGTTTTTTAAATTCAGCTCAACCGGATTATTATCACCGAGTGAAAAAACTTTTGCCGTTACGCGTGAACCCTGTAATGAGACCTTGCTACTGTAAATTGTAAAAATATCTCCAAGCGTTAACAGCGCAAAGAAGACAAGTGCAGTGAGTGCTACCGGTAATAATTTTTCGAACGGATAGGAGGCAATCAATAGAAAGACAATAGTCCCCCCTGCAAAGAAAAACCTATTGTTAAGAAATAAAGTTTTCAATGAAAATCTCACCTCGGAATCTCAATTCGTTCAGTTATTTCTTTTATGATGTCTTCCGATTCCACACCTTCCATTTCACGTTCAGCCGTGAGGATGATGCGGTGGTTCAGTACCGGTGCTGCTACGTACTTAACATCTTCTGGTGTTACGAAATCACGGCCACTCATCGCAGCAATGGCTTTAGCTGCCCGCATAATAGCTAATGATGCGCGTGGCGAGGCGCCCAGCGAAAGATCGCTGTGGTTACGGGTACTGGTAACTACCTGCGCGATGTACGCAAGGATCTCATCTTTGATATGAATCTTTTCGATAATCTCCTGGCAATGCTTGATCTCCTGTTTATTGAGCACAGGTTCAATCGTACTCATGGATTTTAAAGTGAAGTCATTGCGAAAGCG
Organism: uncultured Roseivirgaceae bacterium; assembly: GCA_964534735.1. Taxonomy (GTDB): domain Bacteria; phylum Bacteroidota; class Bacteroidia; order Cytophagales; family Cyclobacteriaceae; genus UBA2336. The sequence goes on along the minus strand of CAZHQP010000211.1, from coordinate 771 downwards.
TTTTAAGATTTCTGTTTCCTGTTCCAGGTTCGGATAATTTAATTTTACCCGGAAAAGAAAGCGATCCAGCTGTGCTTCCGGCAAGCGATAAGTTCCCTCTTGTTCAATCGGATTTTGCGTAGCGATAATCAGGAATGGAAAGTCGAGCAGATAGGTGTTCCCATCAACCGTAATTTGCCGTTCTTCCATAACCTCAAATAAGGCAGATTGTGTTTTTGCGGGAGCCCGGTTGATTTCATCCACCAGCACAACATTTCCGAAAACCGGCCCGCGGCTAAAGCTAAACTCAGATGTCTTGACATTAAACACAGACGTTCCAACCACATCGGTTGGCATCAGATCGGGTGTAAATTGGATGCGGGAAAAATCTACAGAAAGTGTTTTGGCAACGAGTTTAGCGGTAAGTGTTTTTGCGATTCCGGGCACACCCTCTAATAAAATATGTCCTCCTGTAAAAATACCGGCCAGGATCAGATCAATTGTTTTTTCCTGCCCGACCACAAGTTTGCCTGCTTCAGCCTTAACCTTGTGAATGCGCTCATTGAGGACATCAAGCTCATGCTGAATCGGACTGCCTGTTGAGATGATTTCTTCTTCCATAATTATTTTGCCTTGTTATAAAAATTTTGAATAGCGTTGTAAAGATCGGCCAGTCGCTGTGAATCAATATCCTGAAATTTTTCGATTATACGGTATTGGTCAAAGATAAGTCCGATTTCGCCCTCACTTACCTGCGATTTAATAGAAAGCTTCTTAATAAATTCGGAATCA
>CAZHQP010000210.1:0-5384 GCA_964534735.1 uncultured Roseivirgaceae bacterium | reverse complement strand
CGTTTGGGAGCCGATTGTTTTATCTTTGAGCATATTTATTTGAAACGAGAAACACATGAAAGTCTGCGTATTCATTGCATTCATCCTACTGTCCTTAAACACTTATGCGCAGGCTCCACAATTGTCGGAGCGGGCTGATATTTCAGTTATAACATGTGGACCCTACCAGGGAGAATTATATTCAGCATTTGGCCATAGTGCGATTCGCGTGCACGATCCCGCATCCGGAAAAGATTTTGCCTTCAACTACGGAGTCTTCGATTTCGATCAGCCGAATTTCTATCTCAATTTTACACGTGGCCACTTGTTATATAAGCTGGGGTACTATCCATACGATCTTTTTCGGGATCATTATATTTCACATAACCGTTACGTTCACGAGCAGGTTCTTGATCTGACACAAGACCAAAAACAGCAGGTGTTTAATTACCTGTACTGGAACATCCAGCCGGAAAATGTTAATTATCTCTACGATTACTTTTATAATAATTGTGCTACAAAAGTCAGAGACGTATTTGTCGAAGTTTTTAGCGACAGCATCAGGTTCGATGGTTCGTATGCCACACCCGGGTATACAGTTCGTGATCTGACACATCACTATCTGCCAAAGCAGCCATGGGGTGAGCTTGGTATTGAAATTTGCCTGGGCCAACCCATGGACAAGGAGCTGACGCCTTACCAATACATGTTTATCCCCGATTACATCGAGTCAGGTTTCAATCATGCAACACTTAATGGCAAGCCGATTGTAAAAAAAACAGTCTCTGTTTACGAATCCGAACCGGAAAAAGAATCATTCAGCATTTTTCATCCGTGGATTGTGTTTGGCCTGTTCCTGATAATAACTTTATTCCTCACCTACCGCGATTGGAAACGAAAAAAATTATCCAAGTGGTTTGATATCATCATTTTCTCAATTGCTGGCTGGCTTGGGTTACTATTATTCATCTTGTGGATAGCCACCGATCACAAAGCAGCCGCGAACAATTTCAATTTACTTTGGGCTTTTCCGCTGCACGCGGTAACCGCTACTATGCTTTACCGGCAAAAGTTCTATGGCTTCCTTAAAAAGTACTTTACCGTTATGGGTATTGTTCTGACTGCTACCCTGGGATTATGGTTTTTCTTACCCCAACAGTTAAACATATTCTTGATTCCGGTAGTAACTGTACTGGTGGTCAGGGCTTTTGCAATTCAAAAATTGATTTAAAAAATTAGTGTGTGAGATGCTGATCAAGAATAGCGCGCTGCTTATCCGAAAATAAATAAAACGGAAGATGCATTCGATTTGCTTTGCTGACGTATAAAATATAATACCAGCGTTTTCGGGTGATCTCATTGAATCCTTCAAACAGAATTTTGCTTTCTGAAAACTCGTCCTTAATCATAATAAAGTGCTGTACTTCAATCGTCACATCTACTGTTTTAAAAGAATCCCATCGAAACAGTATCCACACGAGGGGTTTAACAATCATGTAGCTGCCGTATATAAGTGAGAAATACGCAAAAGCATGGTCATGATGAGCATTCAGGAAACTGATCCCGATGTAGATCAATAACGGACCGCCAAAAATCCGCAATAATGTTAATGATTTCGAACGACTGAAGTAATATTCGTTCAAAAACATCAACACCCGATCTTTTGCCAGCAACCTGACCGATCGGGTGTCATAATTCTCTAAATCAATAATGGAGTCTCCCATTAAAATTACATATGAATTGGCCTGTTCGCTGTAGCCGCTAAACATGCTTCTTTCACACCCTCCATATAGGTTGGGTGTGCATGTGATGTCCTGGCAATATCTTCAGCAGATGCGCGGAATTCCATCGCGGTAACACCGGCAGCGATCATATCTGCGGCACGGGCACCGATAATGTGTACGCCTAAGATCTCATCGGTGTTTTTATCTGCCAGAATTTTTACAAATCCATCCAGGTCCATTGAAGCTCGTGCACGGCCCAACGCTTTGTATGGAAAGTTCCCGACTTTGTAAGCTTTATTATCGGCTTTCAATTGTTCTTCGGTAAAGCCTACACTCGCAACTTCCGGCCAGGTGTAAACAACACCCGGGATAAGATTGTAATTAATGTGCGGTTTTTGTCCGGCTAATTGCTCGGCAACCAAAACACCTTCCTCTTCAGCTTTATGTGCGAGCATGGCTCCGCGAACCACATCACCGATTGCGTACACATTATCAACTTTTGTTTTCAAATGATCGTCAACCGGGATTTTTCCTTTGTCGAGCTCGATGCCGATTTTATCAAGACCCAATCCATCGGTATACGGTCTGCGCCCAACGCTTACCAGACAATAATCGCCTTTCAATTCAATTGCTGCTCCGCCATTTTTAGGCTCAGCTTTCAGCACAACTTCTTTTCCTTTGTTCTCTACCGCAGTTACTTTATGGCCCATGTAAAACTCCATCCCGAGTTTTTTGGTCACCTTCATAAGTTCCTTGCCGAGTGCAAGATCCATTGTTGGGATCAGGTTGTCCATGAACTCAACGACAGAAACCTTTGCACCGATCCGTGCATAAACAGAGCCAAGCTCCATCCCGATCACACCTCCGCCAATCACAATCAAATGCTTCGGTATTTCTTTGAGCTCTAAAGCTTCCGTGCTGGAAATAATTCTCTTTTTATCAAACGCGGCAAACGGAAGTGCCGTTGGCTTTGAGCCTGTTGCAATGATAACTTTTTCAGTAGTAATCGTTTTCTCGCCATCCTTGCCGGTGATTTTGATCGTGTTCTTATCTACAAATGAGCCTACGCCTGTATGAACTTCAATCTTGTTTTTCTTCATCAGGAAAGCAATGCCATCCACGTTCGCTTTTACAACACCAGCTTTCCGCTTAATCATTTGTGTGATGTTGGCTTTAGGTTCATTGATATCAATACCATGTTCCTTGAAGGTATGCGCTGCATTGTGAAAGTGCTCAGTTGAATCGAGTAATGCTTTAGAGGGAATACATCCTACGTTTAAGCAGGTTCCGCCCAGCGTATCATACTTTTCAATCAGCGCTGTTTTAAAACCAAGTTGTGCGCAACGGATTGCTGCTACATATCCCCCGGGGCCGGAGCCGATAACGGTTACGTTGTATTGCATAATTTTCTATTTTCTATTCAAATGTTTCGTAAGCTTCAATGATGTCGAGGTATACTCCATCAAACCCGGCATCCAGAATTTTTTTAAGATATGATTGTTCGTTGCCGTAAATCACACTCTTCCAGCCAGCCTCCCAGTATTTTACCGCAAAATTTCCTTCCCAATCCGGATTTTCGCGGCACACAAGATCTTTATCAAGCGAACTCCAGTAGTACCGGTAATCTTCTGCTTCGCCAATGCTCATGTAACAAACAACGAGACGACTTCCGCCATTCGCTTTTGTCTTTAAAGATTCAACATCGGAGGCCGTCAGCATTTCTTCATTGAAGTACAGGTCAATTAATACCAGGTCATAATTTGTTGCCTGAACAGATTCCAGAAATTGCTGCCTGGTCGGGAATGACGGATTAATCAGGTACAGAAAATTTTTTATTTGGCTGATTGACGTTATATCAGAATCGTTAACATGATTGATGGGTGCAGGATAAGATGGAATGTTATCAAGCTCCCGATGATCCGCAGCAAATGAAATAAATCCATACTCTTCATTCCATTCGTATGAATTATCCATATTAGATGGAGTTGAGCAGTAATCCGTAGCCAAAACCGGCTTACCGTTTTGCGTTGCAATACCGCAAATGCCGATCAGAAAATCGCGGTCTGTCGCTGGCGTTGCTTTGTTATCGCCCGTATATCCATAAAACATATCTTCGCGACCTACGGCATCAATTGCATCGAGGTAATCAAATGCAGGCACACCGTCCGGTTCGCTGTTAGCTGTAAGTATTTCCTGACCGTTCTGCGGAATGATCAGGAAATTACCATCGATATCTTTTGCATACCCGCTAAGTTCCTGCACAAAGTCCCGCATCTCCTGACGGAAGTCAAGATCGGGCACATCGCATTGTTTTGTCTCCTTATCATCCGAACAGGAAAGCAAAAACAACAACGCGACTGGCAAAAACTTCAACTTATTCATTCACGGAAATTAAACCCCAAGGATCAAACGGCTTGGATCTTCCAGCAATTCTTTCACGCGAACGAGGAAGCTTACCGACTCACGACCGTCTACAATTCTATGATCATAAGAAAGTGCGAGATACATGATCGGACGAGCTACAATCTGACCGTCTTTGACAATTGGACGCTCAACAATGTTGTGCATACCCAGGATCGCAGATTGTGGCGGATTTAATATTGGAGTTGATAGCATAGAACCAAACACACCACCGTTAGTGATCGAGAACGTTCCACCCTGCATTTCATCAATCGAAAGCTTACCGTCACGCCCGCGTGTTGCGAGGCGAACTACTTCTGCTTCAATTTGGTCGAACGTTAAGGATTCTGCATTCCGGATCACCGGAACAACCAACCCTTTTGGAGTTGATACGGCAATCGAAACATCGCAATAGTTGTGGTAGATAATCTCATCACCATTGATCTGTGCGTTTACGGCAGGCCATTCTTTCAACGCAATACAAACTGCTTTGGTAAAAAAAGACATAAAGCCCAGGCCCACACCATACTTTTCCTTGAACTTGTCTTTGTATTTCGAGCGAAGATCCATCAGCGGCTTCATATCAACCTCGTTGAACGTAGTAAGCATCGCTGTTTCATTCTTCACCGACACCAGGCGTTTTGCAATTGTCTTGCGAAGCGAAGTCATTTTTTCAGAACGCTTGTCGCGGGTTCCTCCTGAAGCAATTACCGGAGGCGTTGCCGCAGTTTTTGCAGGCTCCGTTTTAGCGGTTGACTTTTGGGCTTTCTCGGCATCTTCTTTTGTAATGCGGCCACCTACTCCGCTTCCATTAACTTCTGATGTTTTAATCCCTTTCTCATCGAGAATTTTATTGGCTGCCGGTGACGGATGTCCCGATGCATAATTTTTATCTGTTGATTTAGCTTCCTCTTTCGGAGCATCCGTTTTTTCTTTTGGTGTTACTGCACCGCCTTCTGTGATCTCAATCTTACAGATCAAACCGCCAATTGGTAACGTAGTTCCCTGTTTCGCGACAATTCTTAAAATACCATTTGCTTCAGCCGGTAATTCAAAAGTTGCTTTATCGGATTCTACTTCTGCAATGATTTCATCCAATGCAATCATATCTCCGTCTTTCTTAAGCCAGGTTGAGATTGTCACTTCTGTGATCGATTCGCCCACAGCGGGAACTTTCATTTCTTTCACACCACCGGTAGCTTTCGCTTCAGCTTTAGCAGCGGGCTTAGACTCCTCTTTTTTAGCTTCTTCTTTCTTAGGTTCTTCCTTTTTAGAAGCGCT
>CAZHQP010000209.1:0-5393 GCA_964534735.1 uncultured Roseivirgaceae bacterium | reverse complement strand
AAGCCCGTTGTAGGTGATACGATTGTCACGTCAGGATACAGCGGAGTTTTTCCGGAGGGCGTAATGATCGGAACTATCTCGGCTATAAACCATGGTCGCGAAACGTCCTTTCATGATCTGGATGTAAAGCTCTCGCAGGATTTCAGAAAGCTGTCGTTTGCGATGGTGATTAAAAGTAATTTAAAGTCAGAACTTGATTCGCTGGAGTTGAAAGTTCCTGCTATGCAAAAATGAACCGTTCTATCATCATACAAAGCATCTCGTTTATAATCTATCTTTTTTTTCAGGTAGTGATTATGAAGAATGCGTCATTATTTGATGGCCGTGCGCTTTGCTTTATCTACATCGGGTTTCTTTTACTATTACCTGTGGAAACCAGTGCGCTGTGGCTGATGATTATTGGTTTTGGCACCGGTTTGTTCATCGACATGTTTTATGATAGTGCTGGGATACATGCATTTGCAAGCGTATTCATTATGTACCTTAGAAATTACTGGCTTGCGCGTGTAACGCCCCAGGGCGGGTATGATAGTGGAGCCGTTCCGGGTATTGCAGCTGACGGACTTCAATGGTTCGTGATCTACTCAGTTCCGTTGGTGTTTTTGCATCATGCTGTATTGTTTTTTGTGGAAGCTGGTGGATTTCAATATTTTGGGTATACAATCGTAAAAGTTATTTTCAGTACGCTGTATACGATGATTGTGATTTTGATAGTTCAATACTTATTTCCGGGAAGTAGAAGAATATGAACGAGGGCAGAAGAGAGATTGTGCAGATTGTTTTTGTGTTCGTGGGGGTTCTCTTTGCGATCAAACTCTTTTTTGTGCAAGTGCTCGATGAACGCTATGAGCAATTAGCCAACAGTAACGCCATTTTAAAAGAAACAGAATATCCGTTTCGCGGATTAATCACGGATCGAAACGGCAAACTGATTGTTTATAATAATCCTGAATACGATCTGCTGGTCGTGCGCAGGGAAATGGTCGATTTCGACTCTGCAAGATTTTGTGAAGTATTCGGCTTATCACAGGATGAGCTCCGTATCAAGTTTAAGGAACTAAGAGCCCGGAAGGAGTACTCTCCGGTAAAACCCACAATCTTTTTACGACAGCTCTCCAATTATGATTTCGCTAAAATTCAGGAGCACATTGATGAGTTTACCGGATTTCAAATTCAGCCCCGGACAACACGTGCATATGCAACCTTTGCATTGGCAAACTCAATGGGTTATGTAAGTGAGATATCCAAACGTCAGCTTGAACATGATACAACAAAAATTTACCGTCAGCGGGATTACATTGGTCAAAGCGGCCTCGAAGCATATTATGAAAATGACCTCAGCGGAAAACGGGGTGTGCGATTTAAATTTAAAGACGTAGACGGAGTTGAAAAGTGGTCTCTCGAAAATGGAAAGTATGACACACTTTCTGTCCCTGGTAAAAATCTTACGACAACGATAGACATCGCTCTTCAGGAATATGGAGAAAAGTTGTTTAAAGGCAAAGTTGGAAGTCTTGTTGCTATTGAACCAACAACCGGAGAGATACTTGCGATCGTATCCGGGCCTTCTTATGATCCTACTTTATTAACCGGTCGAAAGTTCAGCTCAAATTTTATGACCATCAGCAGTGATACAACTAAACCATTGTTCACCCGCCCGCTGATGGCAATGTATCCTCCGGGATCAATTTTCAAGATTGTTCAAACACTGATTGGATTAGAGGAAGGTGTATTCAATTATGAAACCCGGTTTAAATGTGATAAAACGTTGGTGAATTGTCATAATCACCCAAGTCCGGCTGATTTGCATGGAGCCATTCAGTATTCATGTAACCCGTATTTTCATCAGGCCTTTAGAAAAATTATTAATCAGAATAAATCACCTAATACCTTTACCGATTCCCGCATCGGACTTGATCACTGGCGCGATTATGTTACACGCTTTGGCCTGGGGGCAAAATTAGGTGTTGATCTGCCGAGCGAAAAGGGCGGCTCGATTCCTTCCAGCAAGCTTTATAACAGAATTTATGGTGAAGGACGCTGGAAATTTTCTACGATCTATTCTTTGTCAATCGGACAGGGCGAGATGCTGGTCACACCGATGCAGATGGCAAATTTGGCTGCTATTCTTGCGAACAAAGGCTATTTCTATACGCCCCATTTGGTAAAGAATATTGAAGGTATTGGTCTTGATCCAAAATACTCACTTCGCCATGAGACTGGTATTGACACAGCATACTATACATTTGTTACGGATGCCATGACAGATGCTATTTCCGGAACAGCTCCTCGTGCACTTATTCCCGGGATGACCATTTGCGGAAAAACGGGAACAGCTCAAAATCCACAAGGTGAAGATCATTCGGTGTTCATGGCCTTTGCGCCAAAAGAAAATCCAAAAATTGCAATTGCGGTTTACGTTGAAAATGCCGGTTGGGGCGGAAGGGCTGCAGCATCGATTGCCAGCTTGATGATTGAACGCTATGTTACCGGAGAAGTGAAGCGTCCGCAATTGGAAGAATACGTGCTTAGAAATGAATTTGGCGACCGCCCGGTAAAAGTAAAACTTGCTAATCCACCTGTTGTGTTCGAGTGAGAAATGAAATAAGCATATCGAATAAAATGGATTGGGTCACCGTAGCGATCTACATGTGTTTGTTGTTTTTCGGCTGGCTAAACATTTTTGCTGCGGTATACGATAAAGATGTAAACGATTCACTTTTTGCAGCAACTTTCGATTTTGGAAAGATGCCGCTTCAGATGAAGCAATTTGTTTTCATTGTCACTTCGCTAATCATCATACTGGTTATCCTGATTGTTGATATGCGTTTTTATGAAACGTTTTCCTATGTCATTTTTGGGATACTGATGTTTATCCTGTTGCTGATACCGATTATTGGTAAAGAAGTAGCCGGAAATAAGTCGTGGCTGGGTGTCGGATCATTTGGTGTTCAACCGTCTGAGTTTGCGAAATTTGCTACCGCGCTGGCGATTGCAAAATTTGTCGGATCGGTTGGCTTTCGGATGGATGTTATCCGAAACCAGGTTATTCTGTTTGCGCTCATGGGTATTCCGGTTATGCTTATCCTGCTTCAAAAGGATTTTGGAACAGCCATGGTGTTTTCGGTTTTTCTGCTGGTTTTTTTTCGTGAAGGACAATCACCGTTTTATCTCCTGGTAGGAGTTGGTGTAGCCATCATTTTTATTTTAACACTGCTCGTTAAAAATAACTGGATACTCTTTGGGGGTATCGCAGGCATCTGGGTTATCGTTCTGTATTTCAACCGGAAGCGTAAGGCAAGGCAGTTGATAATTATAACTCTTGGCGCAATTGTATTGAGTGTAACAATTCAATGTGTGGAGCTGGTTTTTAATAAACTTCCGCAACACCATCAAAAACGAATTATGGTTATGCTCAACCCGGATTCGGATCCGATGGGCTATGGCTGGAACGTTACACAATCTAAAATTGCAATTGGCAGCGGGGGTTTTGCGGGCAAGGGATTTTTGAATGGCACACAAACAAAGTTTGATTTCGTACCAGAGCAAAGCACCGATTTTATATTCTGCACCATTGGTGAAGAACACGGCTGGATTGGCAGCTTGCTGGTAGTGGGCTTATTTATGGGTTTGTTACTGCGCCTCTTATTTATTGCAGAGCGACAGAAGAGCCGCTTTGCACGATCCTACGGATACTCCGTAGCCTGTATTTTCTTTTTTCACTTTGCGGTAAACATTGGGATGACGTTGGGCTTGTTCCCTGTGATCGGGATCCCGCTTCCATTCTTCAGTTATGGCGGATCTTCCCTCTGGGCTTTCACCATCCTGTTATTCATTCTGCTCAAGCTGGATGCACACCGCGGCCAGGTACTGGAACGGCTTTAGAACAGGTCTTTCCAACCTTTTTATAATGCCATGTGTCAATCAGATAAAATGCAGGTATGGTTTCTGTTAAAAATCTGTTAGTTCTGCCGGCTTTTTGCGGTTTTCTGATTTTTCTGGGTTCATGTAATCACAATGATCTGGATAATGAGTTGTTATTTGCCCCAAAAACCCCCGTAATAAACGAAATCAGTGACATCACAGCCACAGGGTGTACAATAACATGGGATGCAATTACAAACGCAGACGGATACCTGCTGGATGTACTGGCTTATCCTCCCCGTGACGGGTATTCACCTATAGAGGGATTTGATAAAAAAAGACTTACTGGCGTTTCCTGCGTTCTAACAGGACTGTCCGCGAATTCAACCTATGGGATAGTATTATATTCAAGAGATGGCAAAGTTGTTTCTCCTCCATCGGAAATGAAAATCGTTACTACAATCCCCTGATCAGCGATTTTTTTATTAAAACTTCAGGAGAACCTGCGTTCAACAATCTCCATAAATTCATGGAACTCCTGGCTTTCTTTATCCCATCCCGTATAATACTTTTCTAAATACTTCAAGGCATCGGGCATACTGCTTTGCTGATCGAGCTCATCAATAGTTTTGCTGAACGTTTCAAAATCACCTTTGAATAAAACCTTAGTGAACATGAATTTCTGATTGATTGTGAGACGTTCTTTAATGCGCTGAATCTTTTGTGTGCTGTTTACGGTGTGAATTTTTTCAGGTTGCGCCTGAACATCAGCTTTAAGCGGTTTTGGAGTATTTATTGGCGCAGCCTTCACCGTAATAACCGGAGCTGCTTTCTTTACATAGAACTTATCGGGATCAAGCTTCTCAACAACTGAAAACTTCTGAACGTAATCATCCACGTCATCCGGGGTAAAACTTACTTCCTCCAGGATTTGATCCAGGATGGCAAAAGCTTCATTACCACTTACCTCTTTCAGCTTTCTTTCCTCAAGCTTCTGAAGCATTTTCTCAAGGGGAGCCTTATTGATCTTCAGATACTTTATCTCCTCACGGAAAGCGGCAACATCAAGCTTGTTTTGCGTTCCGGAAACCAGCATGGAGAAATAGTCGTACGGATCAAGCACTACCAGTACAGCCTGACTTACAGCTTTCTTTAAAAGTGGAGCAAAATGCTGCCGATTAATAGCGATATGCTTGGATAATGTTCCCATAAAATTATCCATAGCCTCTTTCACCTCGGCATTCTCGTAATCGAAGTAGGGGCTTTTTAATTTTTTTGTTTCTTCTTTCCAGCCTTTGAACAGCTCGCGAACGATAAAAAGGTTGATTTGCTGTACATCGCACAATGACAAAATATCCTGACCGTTTATTTTTTCTTTCGAGGCAAACGCACGTTTCAATACCTTTTCAGCGTAGGCATCACTATACAGCGCAATGGCTTCCAAACTGATCTTCTCATCCATGGTCAAAACTAAATTTATCGCGTACTTAGCGGCCTAAAGTTAATCGTTATCCTGAATCAGCACCACC
>CAZHQP010000208.1:0-5447 GCA_964534735.1 uncultured Roseivirgaceae bacterium | reverse complement strand
CTGCAATGGCAACTTTTCCAGGCGGAACATTTGACAGTGTGACCTGTGAAAATGCCGGAGTAATTACTGCACTAAAAATCAAAATGCAGAAGAGGGATTTTAATATGCGCATGGGTTTGGGATTGATTGACTTGCTTACTGTAAAGACTGTGCCACTCTAAAATGTGGTCAAACTGTTTAAATTTTATGATTCTGCGACCGTTTTCCGTTCGAATTTGCAATTCTGAATGTCCATTTTAGAACACTTTATATGGCTACTTACTGTCGGCCTTTGCCGGGGTTACATGGCAGATGCATTTTCTTAAGAAAAGGTTGCCTGAAAGGAAAAAAGATTAGTGAAGCTGGACTTATCGGCCCGACTTGTGTTCTATTGTATTCGTGTCGACTGTGCGGGCTTTGGCGCCCGGAGAACTTTCTTTGGAAACAATGACGGTATAATCCCACCAGACATTCGTTGCAATGTTCAAATCAGCGCTTGTATAGTATCGGTCTTTTCCCTTCAACTCACCGTCAGCATATTTTGAGCCCCAGCTGTTGGGGTCATACGCTTCAAAGTACAATGTTCCATCAACCTCTTTATATCCTTTTATAATAATGAAATGGCCCCAATCGGGAGCATTGGTCGCGTAGAATTTATTGTAATGATATTTCTGAACATGGGAGGCCTTAACATAATACATATCCAGGCACAGAATGGCAATATTACCATTATCCAATTCTTCACGTACCACATCCATGTTTGTGAGGGCAACTGTATAATTATTAATCTCATAATCATTCAGGTACTTAATGATGTCATTTGTGAACCACCATCCGCCTGCCGGACGATACGTCATGCGCGCATCTGCCGGTGCTTTGGTAAAAGATTGATCTGCCCACTTAATAGCCATGGTAACGACAGTAGGTCCACAGTTTACCGCGGAATACGTACCTGAAGTTATCTGGTCCCAATACCATGAGTAATCAACTGAGTTTGATTTCTCTGCCTGTAACTCTTTTCCAAGTCCATATTCGCGAACGGGGGTTAATCCCGGAACGATAACCGTTTGTGAGTTAGAATAGGAATCCTTCGCTGTAGTAACGGTTAATGTAATATCTGCAAGCTTTTCATCAACGCCTTCCGGTAAGCTGAACCAGGCTGTAGCCTTATCGGAATTAATCAGTGTAATCCCCGCGGTTGTTGTAGTCCATTTATAAGAAATGCCTGATTGACTTTTTACAGATAGACTTCCGGTAAGGGACAGTTGATCAATATTATCAATCACCGTAATTTCGGGCACAGGCTTAACAGCACGCTCCTCATCCGAACACGAAGTGGCGCAGAGTATGATCCAGTAGACAAACAAAAACCTGTTCATTCCGCTAAGATCAGCAAAAAGTATGAACTACTCAATGTTATGCGGACGCATGGCCCGGATGGGTGTATTCAGCCTTCTTGTGATGAGAAAGGCAACCATCAGGTTAGGAACCCAGCAAAGCCAGGCAACAAGCCGGTAGGCCGGGATGAAGTCGTTAAATGCGATGCTTAATAAGGGTAACCAGATGCGTAAGGTTACTGCAGCCAGGCAGGCTGCATAACTGTAGATCATGAGTGTTTGATGAAGCTTAATGTCTCTTTTCAGGATTACCCGATACGCCTGAATGGTAGTAAGAAGCCAGGCGATGGCAAGCCCAATAAATCCTGTTTTTGCTATTATGCCTCCGGTTGCGTAAAAAGCAATGTATAAACCTGCAAGTGCGCTAAGCACAACACTTACTACATATACAATTCCAACAGTCCGATGCGCCCTTAGATAACGTTCTCTTAACCTGACGCTGAATTGCAGCCAACCGATCAATAAAGCAATTCCGCCAAGTACAATGTGAACATAGAACATGTTGTTCCAAACAGTTGATTCGAGTAAAACGCGGTCTTTGAAAGCCAGCAGGCCAAATTGGCGGTCCACAAAAAAGTAAATAGCAGGATAACAGCCAATGGCGATCGCAAAGAAAATAGTTACGCCCCAAAGAATTCTTTTTATCATTTGTGCCTGATGGAATTTTGTGCCGTAATTTTGTTAAAGATATTCTTCGCGATCAAAAGGTTGCTTTCGCAGTTTAACTAATTATTCAGATCGTAAGCTATTGATCGGACTCATCATTGCGGCTTTAATGGCCTGAAAGCTGACCGTTATCAGAGTGATAATCAATGCCCCCGCTGTCGATGCGGCAAAAATCCACCACGAGACGGTTGTCCGGTATTCATAGCTTTCCAGCCACCTCGCGCAAAAGAAGTATGAAATGGTAATGGCTATTATGCTGGAAATGATAACCAGTACCAGAAAATCTTTAGACAGCAATTGCCAAAGATTGCTTACCGATGCGCCCATAACTTTCCGGATACCGATTTCTTTTGTTCGTTGCTCAGCGACAAATGAAGCCAGTCCAAATAGTCCCAGACATGAAATGAATACTGCAAGCACCGCGAAGAATGCGGCAAGCGTACCAATGCGTTTTTCGTTTCCGAACTTTCTGGCAAAGCTTTCATCTACAAAATCTGAATCAAACGGTGAGGTGGGATCAAACTTTTTGAAGACTTCTTCCACCTTGCTTAACGATTCCTGTGCGTTTTTATTCGGATTAAGCTTGATGATGAAAACATTTTCAGATCCATCTGTCAGGTGCCACATCGCGGGCCGCACGGGTGAGTAGGGCGATTGCACCACGATATCTTTCACTACTCCAATAACCGTATAATTCTCACCATTCCATTTGATGGTTTTTCCAAGTGGTTCTTTCAGGCCAATGAATGATACAGCAGATTCGTTTAAAATAAATGCTGCGGAATCCGTTGCGAACTCGCGTGAGAAATCACGCCCTGAGGTTATGTGCCATCCGATCGTTTGACCGTATTCATACGTCACAGCATTGTTCGGAAAATCAACGGCCAGGTTTGGATCTTTGCCTTCCCAGTCGAACCCGCCATTTGTATTCCAGATATCCGTTACAGGACTTCCGGACTCGGCCAATTCAACAATGGTATTGGAAGTTTTTAACTCTGTACGAATTGCTTCAAAATGTTTGTGCCGTTCGGGCGTTACACTGGTTGAGATCAGGCCATCGGTTGTGTATCCGATTGGTCTGCCTTGTGCATACTGGATTTGTTTATAAACAACGATTGTTCCGATAATCAGCACAATTGAAATCGTAAACTGGACCATTACCAAAATCTTGCGAGGCAAAGATGCGAAGCGGCCTTGTTTAAAAGAGCCTTTCAATACTTTTACAGGTTGAAAAGATGATAAGAACAAAGCCGGATAAAGACCAGCAAAAATTCCTGTGCCCAGTGTAAAGCCCAAACCGACTAACCAGAAAAGAGGTGAGGCCCACGGAATAAAAATATGCTTGTCTGCAATTGTGTTGAAGAAGGGGAGGGCAACAAATCCAAATCCAATGGCTAGCGCAAACGCGAACAATGCGATCATAATCGATTCGCTGAAGAACTGGGTAACGAGCTGTGATCGCACCGAGCCAATAGCTTTGCGAATTCCTACCTCCTTCGAACGCTTTTCAGAGCGGGCCGTGCTGAGGTTCATAAAATTGATACACGCGAGCAACAACACAAAGATTCCGGTGATGCCGAAGAGCCATACATTATCGATCCGGCCACCCGTGTTTACACCTTGTTTAAAATCGGAGTATAAACGCCATTTGCTCATGGGATGAAGAAAGACAGCTGCCTTGTAGCGTCTTTCATCCTCGCTCTGCTTGTTGAACTTAACATCTTTAATACGGGCCGATACTGTCTCCAGATCAGCATTGTCATTTAGCTGCGCATAGGTCTGCGTAAAATTGCTGCCCCAGGGCTCAGTCATTTTATTGACCCACGGATTCTGACTTAAATAAAGTGACCATGGCATAATGAGCTTGAGCTCATTGAAAGAAGTATTTTCCGGAAGATCTTCATACACGGCCGTTACTTTTACATCCACTTCATTATCAACCCGCAGCATCTTATTGATCGGATCTTCATCCCCGAAATAGCTTTTTGCAACCGATTCAGCCAGCATGATTGAGTTCATGTCTTTCAAGCCGTCTTTTGTACCATGAATAATGTTCAGGTCAAGCATATCCACTACGCCCGGCTCAAAATAGTTACCAGGCTTATAGAATATCTTTTCCCCGTAGGTTAGTGTGTGGTCGCCATTCCACGATGACTGCAGCACGTGCTTGAAATCGCTTCCGTAGACGCTGCGGATTTCTTCACCCATAACGGCCGGATTGGCAACCTGTGTTCCGATCTCTCCATTATAGGTTTGGTGTTGCATCACCTGAACAATCCGGTCATAATTGGTAAAGTGTTTATCATAGGTAAGCTCATCAAATATCCATAGCCCGATAAGCAGGGCCACAGTCATTCCGATGGCAAGCCCGGAAATGTTTATTGCTGAGTATCCTTTACTGCGGAGCATGTTTCTCCAACCCACTTTAAAATAACTCTTCACCATATCGTACTGATTTACATTTGTATCTACCGTTACAGGTCTGATAATGCCCGGCCTGCAGAGCAACACTACATCGAATATGAATTTTAAATCGGCTTTACGCTTCCCGGATTCTCGAACGCGTTCAGCGTACAGCTGCATTATGTCACCTTCTATGTGTCCAAGCATTTCCGGGTGACAATACCAGCGGAAAAAGCTCAAAAACAATTTTGGTGGATGTTCTTTCATTCGTATACGGCCATCTTAACATCGAGCGCAACTTTCGGAATAGACTTCCAAAGGTCATCACGCGTGCTGCGCGAGTATTCCATTGCTCTTTTTCCCAAGGCTGTGATCTGAAAATATTTCCGTGGTCTTCCGGCACGGTCTTCCGTAACTTCACCATCAAATGATTTGATGTAGCCTTTGGTCTCGAGCCGTTTGAGTGCCGTGTGCAGGGCACCCATGCTCACGTTCCGCACAAGGCGAGCCTCAATTTCTTTTTTGATCGATACTCCATAAGCCTCCTTGTAGAGCACACCGATTGTGAGAATCACAATTTCCTCAAATTCACCAAGCTGGTATTTTTTCATTGACTGTGGTTAGTATTTTCCTAAATGTAGGAAAAGTATATGGGTATACTCTCTGGCGAAAAAAAGGTTACACGATTCTTTCTGAAACCTAAAATAGGATGGAGGTAACTGATAAATTTACAGCCAACCTCACCGCGCATGACTCTGAATCACAAAGCCCTCGTTAGCCTCCTTCAAAAAGTATATTCTGCAGAAAAAGCAGCAGCTTTGTATATCAAAGACATGCGGTTCGGTGAAGGGTTGCAAGCTGCGGAGTTACCTATGGTCAGGGTCGGTCAGGGAATACAACTTCCGATTTTTGTTCCCCGCATTATCATCAATCAGAAAAAACAAACGATTAATAAATTCCTGACAGGATTATGGAATTCTGTATATTACTCATCTCACTGAA
>CAZHQP010000207.1:0-5447 GCA_964534735.1 uncultured Roseivirgaceae bacterium | reverse complement strand
TGCGTACAATCGAGACGAAATGGGCACAACAGAATGTAGAAAAGGTAAATGGTGTTCCGATTAAATGGGGAACAGACATTGACGGAAGGAAGATCGTTCAGCGTTTTGCCTTCAGCTCACAGCACAGCGATGTATTGCATGAGTTTGTGCAGGATCCAAGATTTACTGCGCTTTATCCCTTACTGGGACCGCATGCCAAGAATCCCCGCATGGGTGAAAATGAAAAAGACGGTTTAGTAATCAATCACTACATCAATATCGACAGCAGTAATTTCTCGCGCTTAGGCTGGCATACAGACTCTTTACGCGATGTGTTCTACGGAAAAAGAATTATGCCGATGCTGAACGTTGGTGTTCACCTGACGGATGCTGTGCCCAATAATGGCGGATTAAAAATCCTTGCCGGAACGCACAAGCAAAATATTTTCGGATTGCTGTTCAGAAAAAGATATTTCATGGACCACAATGCCGATAAAAATGAAATGGGATTGATGACCAAAGCCGGAGACCTCACCATTCATGATGGTCGCCTGTGGCATCGTGTCGAGCAATCCTCTATCCTGGGCGAGACAAGCCGCAGACAGGTAATGTACGTGCCGGTGATCTGCGGTGAGCCGATGGTTAAAGATGCGAACAGCAAAACTCAATTCTATCAGCGTTTTCAAAAAATGGCGAAATAATGAAACAAGCCATTGTAACAGGTGCCAGCAAGGGTTTGGGTAAAGCCCTTGCCGAACAACTGGCTGCAAAAGGCTATGATCTTCTGCTCATTGCACGTTCTGAAAAAGTGCTGGCTGAACTGGCCGATCATCTTTCAGAAAAATATAATGTTCAGGCGTACAGTCTCGCACTTGATTTAAGTGATGCGCGTTCGAGTAAGGTTGTGCACGACTGGTGTATGAATGAACAATTCAATCCTTCCGTATTGATTAACAATGCGGGCTATGCCTGTTGGGGTTTTTTCGATGCGATGTCAATCGATCAGCAACAACAAATGTTACAGGTGAATACCGGGTCACTGGTAAGCCTCACACATTCATTGCTTCCAATTTTGAGAAAACAACCCGCTGCATACATCATGAACATTGCCAGTACGGCTGCTTACCAGGCTGTGCCAACTATGGCGTTGTATGCTGCGAGCAAAGCTTTTGTAAAATCATTTTCACGCGGGCTTCGGTATGAATTACGTAAGACAAATGTTTCAGTAACGTGTCTGAGCCCGGGGCCGATGGCTACGAATTTTATTCAGCAGGCGGGAATGGAAGCCATGCAGGAGACTGCCAAGAAGTTTGAGATGCCGGCTGATGAGGTGGCAAAAACCGGCTTAAAGGCGCTGTTTAACAGAAAATCAGAAAGCATTCCGGGATTAGTGAATTACCTGACGGTAAAGTTTTCAAACATTCTTCCGGATTCGTTGCTGGAAAAAATTGCAGCTAACCTGTATCTCACCAAGCTTAAATAAGTATTTAGTTTTTGTGAAGTAATTGCTTTAAAAAGCCCAAACCGTATCCCGTAAGCTGGATAAACGCTGACGGAATGCTCAGCAGTGCAACACTCAAATTGTTATTCAGCCGCAAGGAATCAATAAAGATTGCCAGGAAGTAAGCCGCATAAAATGCAAGCGCAGTAAGTGCCAGAGGCGTACTGATCAGCAATAAAATTATGGGAGCCAATAATCCTGCCGTAAACAAGGTTGGGAACCAATGCGTCAGCTTAACTTCACCCGGATGCTCCTTGCCAACCAGAATCCTTCCTCTTCCAAACGATGAAACCTGGTTATAAAACTGTTTAAGTGTTGTGCGTCTTTTATGATATACATACGCCTCAGCGACAAGCACAACATTAAAGCCCAACTTCTTCATGCGGATACTGAACTCAATATCCTCCGCTAACCGGTTTAATTTAAAGCCGCTGGTTTTTTCATACACTTTTCGGGAAATGCCCATGTTAAAGCTGCGCGGCTGAAATTTACCCACACTTTTCTTTGAGCCTCTTATTCCGCCAGTCGTCAAAATTGATGACATCGTGTACGCCATTGCGCGTTGAAGCAAGGTAAAATTCTTATGCGCACGGTCGGGTCCGCCCCAGGCATCAAACTCATTTTTTCCGAGCGCTTCATCGACAACCTGAAAGTATTCCGAGGGAATAATGCAGTCCGAATCAAACACCACCATGTAATCCCCTTTGGCCATTGCATAGCCTACATTGCGGCTTGGCCCCGGACCGGAGTTTTGCTTGACTACATATTCAAGCTGCAACTTGTCGCGATACGAGTCAACAACATCCTGACACGGATTTGTTGAGCCATCTTCCACAACAATAACTTCGAAATTACGACTGATCTGAAGCGTAAGACTTTCCAACAGCTCCTTTATCTCTTCAGGACGATTGTAGACAGGAACAATAACAGAGTATTTCGGATGCTGCATTATGCCAAAAATACTCAGATTTTAGAATTCAGATTTATTTTGATGTCAGCCTAAGCTTGTCGAAGGCTTTTCCCAGACTCGAATCAGCTTCGACAGGCTCAACCTGACAAATTTAGGATCTACTTAGTTTCTTCTTCCAGTCCAACCTTACTGATCACCAGATAATCCCGTGAGGATAACGACTGCATCGCCAGCATCTCGGCAAGGAAACCGGTCACGAAAAGCTGTACGCCAATAACAATCGCCAACAGCGCCAGGAAGAATAACGGCTGCTCTGTGATACCACGCTTCAATGGAATCTTTGAGATATAGAATGAGTCAAACTTATCCCAGAAAATCTTGAGTGTAAAAATGATCCCAAACAGGAAAGAGATTGTTCCCAGCAACCCGAAAAAGTGCATGGGCTTCTGACGGAACTTGCTCACGAACGTGATCGACAATAAATCGAGGAAGCCGTTCATAAACCGCTCCCATCCGAATTTCGTAGTGCCGTATTTACGCGCGCGATGCTCAACAACTTTCTCCCCAATCTTTTTAAACCCGGCCCATTTAGCAATCACCGGTATATAGCGGTGCATTTCACCGTATACGGAAATGTTCTTAATAACTTTTTTATCGTAGGCTTTAAGTCCGCAATTAAAATCATGCAGCTTAATGCCGGAGATCATACTGGTGACTTTATTAAAGAATTTTGACGGAATGGTTTTAGACAACGGATCGTTGCGCTTTTTCTTCCAACCGGAAACCAGATGATAGCCGTCTGTCTTAATCATTTTATAGAGCTCTGGCACTTCATCCGGACTGTCCTGCAAGTCCGCATCCATGGTAATGATCACATCACCTTGTGCTGCCCGAAATCCGGTTTGTAACGCAGCTGATTTACCGTAGTTCCGGTTAAACCGGATGCCTTTAATGTGATGGTCTTCTTTTGAGATTTTTTCGATGACATCCCAGGTGCTGTCGGTGCTGCCATCGTCAATAAAAATAACTTCATATGAAAAGCCGTGCGGAGTTAACGCACGGCTTATCCACTGGCAAAGCTCAGGAAGAGATTCTTCTTCGTCTTTAGCCGGTATTACAATCGAGATGTCGTATTTACTTTTTGACATTTAAATAATTAAAATCCAACAGGAGGTTTTTTCTTCACAATTGCACCTGTGATAAGTGCGAATACTGCACAACCGATTAATGCCCAAACGTAGCCCAATGCAAGTCCACCTACTGTATATCTGCCGGCTGCGTCTACACGTGCTTTTTCCAATGCCTCATCCATCTTGTCTTCCGGCATTCCAAAACCTCTCATCATTTCTTCAGCGTTTTGAACTGAAACGTCTGTTAATTTCTGACCCAATTCAGGATCAATGACTGTGTACAGTAACAGATTGAAGACGGTTGATATAAGCGCTGAGAAAGCAAATACAATAAATCCATGAAGAAACGCGTGTTTGAACAGCATATATCCGCCAATCTCTTTGCGGTATGAGATCCCGGCCCAAATTCCATATCCGATAAAGATTGCCAGTGACAGTAATCCTATTTTAATGGTTGCTAACAGGGTGTAGTCAATAGTATAGTAGACAAGTGTTAGTACGATACTAATCGCAGCGAGAATAAGACCATGCTTAATTGCATTTTGGTTTAAACCCGGTGCTGATAATTCTTTTGGCGATTGAGAATCCAGTGGCATCTGTTCCATAATTAGATTGGTTTAGGTTGTTTTCTTAAAATTACCGATAAAATAACGCTTAGAAATAGCCCAAACACCAGGCTTTGGCCAAAGTGCTTTCCGGCTAATGCTTTCCCATTAGTCGATGGAAGAAGCGCTAAATTACGGTCAAAGACCTCTTTTCCAATACGATCAATATCCTCTTTGGCATACTGATTCAGCGATTCCAGTCCTTGTTTGACATAATCACGCACAAAAGCCGGTTCGAATGAGCTAAAGATCCACACGCCCGCTGCGGCCACAGTGGCCATAACCATTACCAGGATAAACCCTCCCAGCATTCCCTGGAAAAAATGCAGTTCTCCATTCTGGTGGTTATCCCGGAATTCTTTCAGGGAGAAAAAGATAAAAATCCCGAACAATAGAATCCGGAAATCAACAAACGGCAGGATCAGCATCGGGTGAGGTCCCGTGTAATACATGATTATCAACAGGATCACCGAAAGAACTCCTCCGATAACACCATTTCGTAAACTAATACCGACTAAAGGAGACTTCTTCATTTATAAATCAAGCCACTGCTTATTGTTATTAAACACAGCAACCGCTTTGCCGGTGAGTGTTTGTTTGAACCAGGGTGAATTTTTTGACTTGGAGAGATTTGTCTTCTCATCGAGTGTCCATGTGCGGGATGGATCAAGCAGGGTCAGGTTTGCTTTTGCCTCAACATCAATCACGGGCAGCTCAAGACCGAGCACGGTGCGGGGGCCATTCGTAACTTTTTCGATCAGCACATCCCACTTCACTTCTTTAGAGAGCGACACGAGGTTGGCTGCAAATGTCTGTAGGTTAATAATCCCCGCATCAGCATGATCAAATTCAATGCTTTTACTTTCTTCATCCTGCGGTGTGTGTCCCGAGCAGATGACATCAATCGTTCCGTCTTTCAATCCTTTAATGAGCGAATCATTATCAGCACGTTCGCGTAAAGGCGGATTGGTCTTATAATTCGTATCAAAGCCTGAAAGCATGCTGTCGTCAAGTAATGCCTGGTAAGCCGTGATATCGCACGTGATGTTCATCTTCTTTTTCGCGGCACGGATCAACCCGATCGACTTCGAAGTCGATAAGCGTGACAAGTGAAGCCGCCCGCCTGCGTAGGTCAATAATTTTATGTTCCGGCTGATGGCAATTTCTTCCGCTATGGACGGCATGCCTTTTAGTCCGAGCAATGCGCTATTTAAACCTTCGTGCATCTGTCCGAACATGTTCAGCCAGATGTCTTCCGGATGATCAATCAATACGCCATTAAATTTCTGCAAATACTGAAGCGACTTGAGGAAAATATCGGT
>CAZHQP010000206.1:0-5464 GCA_964534735.1 uncultured Roseivirgaceae bacterium | reverse complement strand
GTGCTCATCAACGAGCATAAAAGCCTGAAAGAAGAAATCAAGACTTTAAAAACTGAAAATCAGGAGCTTAAATCGAACCTGAAGGGGCGCGATGAACAGCTGTATAATTTTAAAAATCAAATTAAAATATCTAAAATTGTAGATAATATAAATCCGGAAGACGGAAGTGTTTCGGAGTTGAAGAAGAAAGTAGACGATTACATTCGGGAAATCGATAAGTGTATAGCTTATTTAAGCCGATAACTGAACCCCGTAAGACTTAATTAATGGAAGAGCTTTCAATAAAAATCAGGATAGCCGACCGCGATTACCCGATGAAGGTAAAACGCGAAGATGAGGAAAAGGTGAGAATGGCAAGCCGGCTTATCAATGAGAAGTTAAAATCTTACAAAGATCAGTTTGGAATAGACGATAAACAGGACCTGATGGCAATGGTTGCGTTTGACAGCCTGGTGGAGAAAATGACCACCGAAGAAAGCCACCAGGAAATTGATCACACGGTACTGGAAAAGGTGTCTCACCTTAACCAACTCGTTTCGCAGTCTATTCTGTAGTTCCTCTTCTTCACTTTTTAAGCTTCCCGCTGTTTAGAACACAGCCTTTCGGGTTAATTCTAACCCTCTAATTGTTCTATTATGACAACGTCACAACTTATTATTATAGCGATCAGCTGCACGTTCGGCACCATCTTGCTGAGTATGCTCATCGGTAACCTGTTATACAAACGCAAGTCGCGCAAACGGCTGGCCGCGGCTGAAGATAAAGCTGCCCTGATTGTGAAGGAAGCGGAAATCACTTCTGAAAACATCAAAAAAGATAAGGTTCTTCAAGCGAAGGAGAATATCCTCAAAATGAAGAGTGAGTTTGAAGAAGAGTCAAATCGCAAAAAGAATCAGATCATCGCCAATGAGCAAAAAATCAAGCAACGTGAGCAGCAGATCAGCAAAGAGCTTGAAACCTTAAAGCGCAAAGAAGCGGATACCGCAGACATGCAGCAAAATCTTGCCCTGCAGCTTGACAACGTAAAGAAACGCAAGGAAGAGCTTGATAAATTCAACCAGCAGAAAGTTCAGGTACTTGAAAGCATTTCGAAGCTTTCTGCGGAGGAAGCGAAAGAGCAATTGATGACCGTGCTGAAAGACGAAGCGCAGGCAAAAGCCAACTCCATGATCAAAGACATTCTGGAACAGGCAAAACTAACCGCTACAAAAGAGGCCAAGAAAATTGTTGTTGAAACTATTCAGCGTACGGCTACAGAACACGCCATTGAAAACTGTGTGTCGATTTTCAATATAGAAAACGATGATATTAAAGGAAAGATCATCGGGCGCGAAGGCCGGAACATTCGCGCGTTGGAAGCAGCCACCGGAGTCGAAATTATTGTTGACGACACGCCCGAAGCCATTATCATTTCAGGATTTGATCCGGTAAGAAGAGAGATCGCCCGTTTATCGCTGCACAGACTCGTTCAGGACGGGAGGATTCACCCTGCCCGCATTGAAGAGATCGTAGCCAAAACAACCAAAAACATTGAAGACGAAATTGTAGAAACCGGTGAACGTACGGTAATTGATCTCGGTATCCACGGTTTGCATCCTGAGCTTGTACGAATGGTTGGCCGCATGCGCTATCGTTCGTCTTACGGACAGAACTTATTGATGCACTCACGCGAAGTCGCTAACCTCTGTGCCATCATGGCAACCGAATTAGGGTTAAATGTGAAGCAAGCCAAACGGGCCGGACTTCTACACGACATTGGAAAAGTATGGCCGGAAGAGCTTGAAAAACCCCACGCAATTGTCGGCATGGAGCTTGCCTTGAAATATAAAGAGCATCCTGTAGTGTGTAACGCCATTGGCGCTCACCACGATGAGATTGAGATGACCAGTATCATCTCCCCGATTGTGCAGGCATGCGATGCAATTAGCGGAGCAAGACCGGGAGCAAGGCGTGAAGTGATGGAACAATACATCAAACGTCTTCGTGACCTGGAGCAGCTTGCTATGAACTTTGACGGGGTGGAGAAATGTTATGCAATCCAGGCGGGACGTGAGCTGCGTGTAATGGTAGATGCAGAAAATGTGACGGATGAACGTGCAGGTCAGCTCAGCTTTGAGATCTCTCAAAAAATTGAGCGCGATATGCAGTACCCTGGACAAATTAAGGTAACGGTAATCCGTGAAATGCGCAGTGTCGCTTACGCGAAATAAAAAATTGACTATGGAAATCAAGTTTCAGGAAAACGAATCGAAGGGAGCTTTTTACATCGAACAGGATGGTAAAAAAGTCGCAGAAATGACAATCAGCAAAGCTGGTGGAAATATCATGATCATCGACAGCACACGCGTGGATGATGCCTTGCGCGGAAAGAATGCCGGTAAGCAATTGGTAGAAGCAGCGGTAAACCATGCACGTGAGTATCAGTACAAAATCATTCCACTTTGCCCGTTTGCAAAATCCGTTTTCGAAAAAGAGAAAGAGTTTCAGGATGTATTGAACCAGTGAGAACTCCAGCACTTTTATTGTTTTTTGTCACCTTATTTTCTGCGTGCGGCACACAGAAAGAGGCCGACCTTTCAGGAAAATGGGTGTTAAAGAATTTATTTGATCAGGACGCTTCTTCTTTTAAAAAACCGGTCACTTTAATAGTTGATCTCACTGAAAGTAAAGCTTCGGGTTTTGCAGGCTGCAATCAGTATTTCAGCAAATTTTCTGTAACTAACTCAGACATCAGGTTTACAGATATAGGCAGTACAAAAATGTTTTGTGAGGAAACTATGGCTGCTGAAATGAAATTCATGACAGCTTTGGAGCAGGTGCAATCTTTTAAGCTGGAAGGCAGCGCGCTTCTTTTGCTTGCCGACAATAAGGTTATTCTGGAGTTTACCCGTAAGATCTAACGCGGGTATTGCGCAGCCTTCTGGCGATACAAATTCCCCTCTTCTCCCGGGATTAATTCCCCCAGTCTTCCGTAAATATTCGTTCGGGTTGTATCATACGAGATGGCTTCTTTATACAACGGAATTGCCTTTTGTGTCTGACCTTTCGTATCGTAGATATAGGCCATCACATGACTTAATCCGGCACTTCGGTATCCCTTTGAATATGCCTCTTCATACCATTGCATCGCTGAATCAAGCTGACTGGAGTTGTAGAAGCCATCTCCTACCAGAAGTCGTGCATCGTTACACTCCGGATTAAGACTAACGGCAAGTTTTCCCTCCTTGATGGCGCGGCTATACTGCCTGCGATTATAGTAAACAAGACCCTTGCCATGAACAGCGCCCTCATATTCCGGCCGGATTGACAATGTCTTTTCATAATCCAGTATGGCAGAGTCAAGTTCATCTGAATTCAGGAATGCATTTCCGCGCTCCAGGTACAGATCAGCATTATTGGGTTCGTATTTAATTGCAATCCCGTAATAATAAATGGCTGAATCATATTCCTGACGATCATAAAAGTCTTTTCCTGTTTGATGTGCATAATAATCGGAAGGAGAGCCATCTGAAAAAAGTATCGGAATGATGACCGAAAGAAATATTAGCCCGACAAAAACTGCGATAACTAATTTAACCAGTTTGTTTTGATTCCCCGGACTGCGCGCAGCCGTCTTATTGGCGAACATAAACTTTAGCTCATCCCAAAAGGAAGGCTTTGGGTAATAGTTTTTTTGTTGCTGATATTTTCTTTCAAATTGCTCATCTTGCGGCTCTGCACTTCTGTTCTGCAAAACTTTATAAAAGCAAAAAGCGCTGAACCCGGTGAGGATATAAAATACAGAAGCATCCACCGACCAGAAGATTGCAAGAAAGGTTAGCGAAACACTGAAAACAATCAGCCAAATTTTCCTTTTCCTGGTCCGATCGTCTCCTGGTTCAGCCATGTTATTTCATTAAGGCAATGATTTCACGGTCCTCAATACGGATATCATCTTCGCCTACATCATCAAACGGATTTTCGAGGTGATCCTGAATGTTGTCCAGACTTACAAGGATAAAGCTATAAAGGATTGGCATTACATATCCGAGCATGTAGTACGAATAGTCTTTGAACGTGCTGGCAAAGTAGGGTCCGTAAATAATCGGGAAGATGTAAATAAAAACCTTGCTATAAGCCCGCAATGTAACAGGTGTACGGTAAACCTGGATGATCTTCAAGTTATCGAATGCAATGATCATTTTACTCACATACTGGCTTACGCGGGAAACTTCGGTGCTCTGGCAGCCGTAATTGCGCAGCTCCTGGGTGAGAATGGATAACTTCGAAAAATGGTCGTAAATGTCTTTCTCGTTTTGTTCCCAATCAGCACGTTTGGAATTCACAAACATGGTGCGGATGAGCACGAGTAACTCGTGAATGGTTTCGCGTATGCGGGCAGGCAAGTCATTGTTTTTATCTGCAGGCCAGTCGCGCGTAGCGTAATACAGGGCTATGGCATGACCTTTAAAATCCGAAAAGCGCTGTAGTGCAACTTCTCTCCGGTTATACGCTGAACCAATCGAAAACACGACCGGGAATACGATCGCAACCCCAACGAGCATGTCAGGAAATTTAGCGATCAGGTCATTATGGTAACAGATGTAGGTTGAGACCAACGCCAGTACGGTAATGATCAGCGTTTTGTAATTGATGATCAGTAAAAAACTTCGGAGAACGCGGGGCATGAACTGGTTTGGTAAAAGTGAATTAGTTGATCAACAGCTTTTCGTAAGTTGGCAGGTTAGTTTTAAAATCCGTCCCGAAAAACTCAACATACGCCACTTTTGGCCACCACCCGTCTTCGGCTACCTGCACGAATATCTTCACAAGTTTAGATATTTTATTGTCAATTTTCATAAGTGCGGTGGCCTGCCCTTTTTCATCTAAATACGCATCAATGTATTTGTCCTTGCGGGCCACAAACGTTCCGCGGTATTTACCGCTTCCTAAATTCACTGTTTTTAAGCCATAAGCAAAGGTACGCTCCATGTAATTCAGCTCGCGATACTTTTGCTTTTCGCCATACCGGTTCCAGTAAATTCTAAAAGGCTCTTCTGGGTCAATGCTTCCGTCTTTTAATGTATTTACTTCGTACACAACCGAATGATTGTTCAGATTACGATGAATATAAAAAAGCGACTTTTTAGTATACGGAGGTACTGGAAAATCGGTAGCGGAATGATCAACCCCTGTAGAAAGGCCTGCCAGTGCCAATAAGCTGATAACTAATACGGCCTTCATTCAGGATATTTCTTTGCTATGATTTAAGTTTTATTTTTAAAAAAATTAATGCCTTTGAAGCAGCAATTCCTCGCTTTTTCTGGCGCCTGGCGAAACGCGGTGCAAGTTAAAAGTTTTAGAATCAAATTAATACTGGCCGGAGCACTGCTTATTTTCTGTTCGTGGCTGGCTCCGATCGTTTTCCTTTACGCACAACAACGCTCCGGGGTTTTATTATCGGATTTTATCCTGGAGTGGCTCA
>CAZHQP010000205.1:0-5484 GCA_964534735.1 uncultured Roseivirgaceae bacterium | reverse complement strand
AACAACTATGACGTTCCAGGAATTTAAAGCCTATGAAGACCGGCAAATGCTGAAGGGCTACTGGCAAAATAAGTCACGCGGAATGGATGGCGAAAGTGCGGTAAGCAGCAGGGGCCTTATCCCTAAAATATTCATCAGTCCGATACTGGATCGGATTTTTGGCGGAAGTTATGTAGAGCTTGTTCCGCGCGGGTTTGTTACGCTCGACTTTGGCGGATCGTTCCAACGCATCTTTAACTCACAGCTCCCGATCCGGCAACAACGGAATGGCGGATTTGAGTTTGATCAGCAGATCAATATGAGCGTTGTTGGTAAAGTGGGCGAAAAGCTTGCCGTAAGCGCAACGTTTGATAACAACAACTCTTTCGACTTTCAGAATAATATGAAGGTTGAGTACACGGGCTTCAAAGAGGATATTCTTAAAAAGCTGGAGATAGGTAACGTTAGTCTTCCTCTTAACAATACACTTATCCAGGGTTCACAGAATTTGTTTGGCATCAAGGCACAGCTCCAATTCGGAAAGCTGTTTGTGACAACTGTAGCTTCGACACAGCGTGGTAAAGTTGAATCAATTAACATCCCGGGCGGAAGCAATGGCCAGGGACGTGAGTTTCAATTCGTAGCTTCTGAGTATGATGAAAGCCGGCACTTCTTTTTGGGACATTTTTTCCGAGATAACTATCAGAACTGGGTACGCAATACGCCACAAATCGTTTCAGGTGTAAACATTACCCGTGTTGAAGTTTACCTGATCAACCGCATAACCGACACACAAACTCTTCGGGGAATTGTTGCTTTTACTGATTTAGGCGAACCTAAAGTTATTTATAATGACGCAAAGGTTCAGTCCAATGGATCTAACCTTCCGAATGCAAACGAAGCTAATACATTATTTCAAAACCTGATAGCGCTCGGTGAGGATGCTCGAAAAAACGATAATATAGTTGAAGCGCTGCAAGGATATGAAGATGGATTGGATTATAAAAAGATAAGTTCGTCACGAAGGTTAGCGCCAACTGAATTTACTTTTCATAAGCAATTGGGATACATCTCCCTTACCCGTAAGCTGCAAAGTGATGAAGCATTGGCAGTCGCATATGAGTATACCTACAATGGACGGAACTATAAGGTAGGTGAGTTGTCAGAGGATTATGCTTCCCGTGCAGACGATGAAGTTATCTATTTGAAAATGCTTCGCACAACAAACTATTTCCCAAAATATACCGTAGGTGACCGCGAATACCTTTTGCCGGTATGGGACCTGATGATGAAAAACATTTATAACCTGAATGTGAATCAACTCAGCCGGGATGGATTTCAGCTTCGGGTAATTTACCGGGATGATAAAACCGGTGTTGACAACCCACAGCTTCAGGAAGGCACGATTGCGCGCAACAGGCAATTAATTGAAATCATGGGGCTTGACCGATTAAATCCGGTAAACGATCCACCCGGTGACGGAAACTTCGATTTCATTGATGGACTTACTGTAAACACGCTTACAGGCCTGATTATCTTTCCGTACCTGGAGCCTTTCAACACTCCTTTGCGCGCTGCATTTGCAGATGAGCCCCAGCGTACCTACCTGATTAACAAGTATGTGTTCGATACATTGTACAGGGTCACAAAAGCAGAGGCATTGCGTATGGCCACCAAGAATAAGTTTTATCTGGTCGGAACATATAATTCGTCAGGCTCATCAAAAGAAATTTTGATTCCGGGCTTTGGCGTGACCCCTGGCTCAATACGCGTTTATGCCGGAGGCACACCGTTACAGGAACAAACCGATTTTGTGGTGGATTATACCTTTGGACGGGTAACCATTTTAAATGATGCGATCCTGAATTCCGGTAAAAACATTACGGTAGATTATGAGCAATCCGATCCGTTTGCTTTCCAGACCCGAACCTTGCTCGGCACACGCTTCGATTACAAACTCAGTGACGAAGTTAATTTCGGATCAACTTTACTTTTCTATAATGAACGCCCGTTAATTTCCCGCAATGCTATTGGCACCGAGCCTGCACGAAATGTTCAATATGGATTTGATGTAAACGTTCGGAAAGACAGCCGGTTACTAACCAAATGGATTGATGCCATACCGGGGATTCAAACAAAAGAGCTCTCCAGTTTCAGCTGGAATGCAGAGTTTGCACAATTGCTCCCGGGAACATCAAACCTCGTGGATGAAAATGGTACCGGTTATATAGATGACTTTGAAAATACCGCAACACCCTATTCTTTATTAAATCCCGCAGCCTGGAAGCTTGCTGCTACGCCTGATGAATTTAAAGATGGTGACGGACTTGCATCCGGGTACAAACGCGCCAAGCTTGCCTGGTACCAGGTGGACAATCAATTCTATCGCGATGGCGGTCAATTTAAGCCTGCAAACATCGACCCCGAAGATCTTTATAATCACTATGTTCGTTCTGTAAATCCGCAGGAAATTTTCCCACAGAAAAATTTCACACAGGGAAATTTTTTCGAACAAATTTTTGACCTCGCGTATTATCCGGAAGAACGTGGACCTTATAATTACAATCCTGTAGTTGGTTCGGATAATCTTTTGCCTACTCCGGAACAAAACTGGGGTGGGATCACAACTGCAATCCGTACAGAAGTTGACTTTGACAAAGCAAACATTGAGTACGTTGAGTTTTGGGCAATGGACCCTTTCATCGATACACAATATGGTCGAGTGCTTGATGGAAGGATTAACACCAATAATAATACTGGCGGGAAACTCATTTTTCAGCTTGGAGATATTTCTGAAGATATTTTACCGGATGGAAAGCATGCTTTTGAGAACGGCCTCCCAACCGATGGCGATCTTACGAACGAGTTGTTGGTGCAGCAAACAACCTGGGGATTTGTAACCCGGCAAACCTATCTCAACAATGCATTCGACAACACAAATTCTTCCCGGAAAAATCAGGATGTTGGCCTTGACGGAATGTCTAATGCCAGGGAACAAAGTTTTTTTCCTGACTTTGCTGAGTTCGCTGATCCTTCAGCCGATGATTTTCATTATTTCCTGGGTTCAGACCTCGATAATGACGATAAGCAAATTCTTGAACGGTATAAGAATTACAATGGCATGGAGGGTAATACTCCGGTAATCTCGGGAAGCGATCAAATTGCGCGTTCAGGAAGCCCTTACCCGGATAATGAAGATCTTAACGTTGATCAGAACATTAACTCAAAGGAAAATTATTATGAGTACGAGATTAATCTAAAACCCGGACAACTCCGTGTAGGAACTGAATACATCGTTGATGAAATAAATGCGGATGTAAAAGATCACCCGGACGGAAAAGTAAAATGGTACTTGTTCAGAATTCCAATTCAACAAATCAAAAACAAAGTCGGAAACATCAGTGGTTTTAACTCCATTAAGTATGCGCGCATGATTATGACCGGCTTTAAGCAACCGGTTGTATTGCGGATGGCAAACTTCAGGATGGTAGGTGCACAGTGGAGACGCTACACGGAAAACCTGAGCCAGGGAGGTATTCAAACCGATCCGGAGCCCGGAAGCGACAATGTTGCGTTATCGGTTGTAAACCTGGAAGAGAACTCTAAGGGTAATGAAGTTAAGTCACCGTACGTGATTCCCCCGGGCGTTATCCGTGATCGTGACAACACCTCTTCAATTCCGCGTCAGCTGAATGAGCAGTCAATTCAAATGTGCGTGGAAGATCTGTTAGACGGTGATGCGCGGGCTATTTATAAGAACGTATCGATGGATTTTTTCAACTATGGCCGGATCAAAATGTTCACGCACGCCAACAGCCAGCTTACGAATGATGACGAGCTTACCGTGTTCATGCGCCTCGGAACAGATTTTGATCAGAACTACTACGAGATCGAGATTCCATTAAAAATATCAAGACCTACACAGGATGGCAGTGAGCGTGTAGTTTGGCCGGAGGCAAACGATTTTGATTTTGCGCTGAGTCAGCTTTATAAGCTAAAAACGGAACGTGATCTCGAAAATTCTCCATTAACGATCGCCTATCCAATTAACGGGCCACGCATTGAAGGAAGGCACGGTTTCCGGGTATTAGGAAGACCCGACCTGACACAGGTTAAAGTGATTATGATTGGTGTGCGTAACCCAAAATCCGTTGATAATAAATCTCATTCCGTATGTCTTTGGGCAAACGAATTGCGACTTACCGATTTCGACCGGACTGCGGGTTGGGCTGTTAACACTGTGTTAAATACAAAACTGGCTGACTTTGCTGTAATATCAGGATCGCTGCGCTACACAACATTTGGCTTTGGTAGTGTGAATTCAAAAATCAGCGAACGCACCCGCGACCAAACAACTGCGTACGATATCACTGCCAACGTAAACCTCGACAAGTTATTTTTAAGTAATACCGGCATAAAACTTCCCATGCTTGTCAGTTATGAAAACACTACGATCAATCCACAGTATGATCCGGCCAATCCCGACATCCGGCTTGACGGATTTCTGGAGCAACTTCCACGCGATAAGCGCGACAGCTTAAAAAATCTTATCCGCGACCGAACGGTTCGAAAGAGCATAAACTTTACAAACGTCAGGAAGATTAAAACAGATCCAAAAGCGGAGAATCATATCTATGATATTGAAAACCTGTCGTTCAACTATTCTTACAGTGAAGCAAAAAGAAGAAGCTTTACAATTAACGAATCGGTACAGCGATTGTACCGTGGCGGAGCAGCTTATAGTTTCTCTCCAAAAGAAAGTGGGATTGAGCCTTTTAAAAATTCCGAAGGATTTAAATCGCCTTATTTAAAAATAATTAAAGAGCTCAAGTTTAGTCCGTTGCCCAATAATATCCTTGTACGCGGAGATCTGGAACGATCCTTCATTAAGAATGTTTACCGAAACGCATTGTCGGACTCTGATCCTAACTATCAGAAGTATTTCACTTTTACCCGCCAGTATAATGTTAAATGGAATCTGACAGGAAATTTGTCACTTGAATATGCAGCACGCGCCAACGCAGTAATTGACGAGCCGGATGGTGAAGGTGACAAAGTAAAAGAAGCATTAAAAGAAAACCTAAAGAAGTTGGGCCGGATGAAGAACTTCGACCAATCCATTACCGCTAATTATGTTGTACCATTGGATAAATTTCCGTGGACAGACTGGCTTGGGGTTGAATACCGATACCAGGTGAGCTATAACTGGCGTGCCGGACCGCTTTATAATCCGCAGGATGAGCTTTCATTAGATTTCAAAAACATCATTCAAAACAGTCGCGACCGAACGCTTACCGGCCGGATTGATATGGTGAAGCTCTATAACAAAGTGACTTTCCTGAAGGATATCAACACCCCTCCAAAAGTAAGTCCGCTTAAGAATAAACAACCGGATACATTACGTACCACTCCGCCTGCAGTAAAGGGATTGTTGCGTATCCTGATGTCACTTCGCTCTATAAATGGAACGTACACAATTACAGATGGAACGATCCTCCCCGGCTT
>CAZHQP010000204.1:0-5522 GCA_964534735.1 uncultured Roseivirgaceae bacterium | reverse complement strand
CACCAGCTGCAGCGGACTTTTTCTTTCATTTTGCAGAAATTAATGGTTACTTGATCGGGCTTGAAATTAATTCAGCCTTGAAATAAAGATACGCGAATGACAGCGTTATGTCAGTAACTAAATTAAACTTCAGCCTATGCGCTTTTTCATCATTGTTTTTCTGATTGGCTTTTCAACAGCTCTTTTCGCGCAGGATGCGGAGAAGAAGCTTACGGAATTGAAAATTGAATTGCTCAAGCCAACTCCGCCTATTGGTACGTACGTAAAGGCTGTGCGGGTTGGAAACCTGATCTTTCTTTCAGGTCATGGGCCAACCAAAGCAGACGGAACCTTTATGACGGGAAAGGTTGGGAAAGATGCAACGCTTGAACAAGGCTTTATAGCTGCGCGACAAACTGCAATCTCACTCCTTTCAACGTTAAAAGCAGAGATTGGCGATCTCAATAAATTGAAGCGGATTGTAAAAGTATTGGGCATGGTTAACTGTACCGAAGACTTTACGGATCAGCCTAAAGTTATGAATGGTTTCTCGGATTTAATGGTGAGCTTATTCGGTCAAAAAGGTCTGCATGCGCGTTCGTCTGTTGGCGTAAATGCACTTCCTGCTAACATGACAATCGAGATTGAAATGATCGTAGAGGTTTCTGAATAAACAAGCTGTAACAATTTTTGTTTTGAATCGTCCTCACTATAAAAGTAATGGACGCATTTATAGGTTTTATTGAAAGGTGTAAGCAACAGTCCTTTCTTCAAATCTTCACGATTTACCTGCGCTACCTGATCGGAGGCGGCTTCGTAATTGCAGCTTTTGGAATGGGAAAATTTTCAGGGCAACAATTGCTGATCAGCAGTCCGGGTGCCGGCATTGAAACGCTTGAGCCACTACAACAATTTTTCAGAGTGATGTCAACTTCAGGGCTTTACTGGCAGTTCATTGGCCTGACACAGGTTATAGCAGGAGGCTTGCTGATCACCCAACGTTATGCCAGGCTCGGTGCGATTATATTCTTTGCGCTGATCTCCAACATTTTTATTATCACCCTTTCGTATAGCTTTAGAGGTACTCCTGTTATTACCGGGTTAATGCTGTTGGCAACAACATTTCTGATTCTTTGGGATTTGAATTCCTTCCAGTTTATTCTCAGAAATCCTACACGTGAGAATTTAAAAGAACAGCAGAAACTTTTAATTGCTGAACATCCATTCTGGATGCTGGTGGGCACGATTATGCTGATTACGACTATTGTAATGGGTGTATTGCACGTCAATACAGGTATTCAATTAGGCACCGTATTTATGGAAGGGTTACTTGCATTCTTTGTCTTTTTGATTTTTCTGCGCAGAAAGATGGTCGCTTAGATTTTTTTTAAGATGTTATAGCAGCGCTGAGGTTTATATAGTAGCTTTAATTTAAACCTTTACCGCATGAACCTAATCCCACTGCAGCCTGCTAATTGCCCAACGTGCAATACTAAATTTGAAGGCCCGTTTTGTTACGCATGTGGTGAAAAGCAGACTTCTCCCAAAGATTATACACTCAAAAAATATATTGTTCAGGCAATAGACATGTTCACCCATTTCGATGGGAAATTTTTCAGAACAATAAAGTACCTGCTCTTCTACCCAGGCAAGCTTACGAAAGAAAATCTGGCCGGCAGAAAAGTAAAACTGATGAAGCCGGTTCAGCTTTTTGTGCTGATCAGCCTCGTGTATTTCTTTTTAATGAAAGAAGCAGATGTGTTTATTTCCTATTTGGAATATGCAAGTACAAACGGACCGCTATACCAGGCAGCCGAACAGAAGGCAATTCAAAAAGGTATTCCCTTTGAAGAATTCAAAGCACATTACGATAAAGCACTGCCTGCAATTTCAAAAACGTTTGTTTTTCTTTTGGTCCCTATGATTGCATCGGGAGTATGGATACTTTTTTTTAGGAGAAGTAAATTATTTGTTCCCCATCTGATTTTTGCAACGCATTTTTTTACTTTTTTCCTGCTCATAACCCTCATTTACTTTGAGCTTATAATGTTTTGGTTCAATCCGGAAGAGTTCAGCATTGCTCAAAGACTAGCGTGGCTTGGTTTGGGAGGTATAATGGTTGCCGTGTATTTGTTTTTGGCTCTGAAGCATGTGTATCAGCAGAGCTGGGTCATTACTATGCTCAAAACCTCGGCAATGATGATATGGTTCTTTTTGATGCTCACGATCTACCGGGAGACCGTTTCGTGGGTATACCTGTATCTGAGCTAATTCGGAAGAGAATTTCCGGATAGCCCATGCAACATTTCGAGGAATTGTTTCCTATAGGAGTTTCTAACCTCCTTTCTAATCCCTGAAAACCTCGTTTTTTCACCAAAAATAAGACTATCCTCAAAAACCCCTTAAAATGCGTTATGGCATTGTTTTGTTTTGGTTATCAGTCGGTTACAGAGAACTTTTATCGGGAATTAACGTTTATATTTAGAGTATAACAACCACTATTGTTATGAATTCAGTTACCGAAAAGCTTCAGATTTTGGAATCGCTGAACGCGCTTGACAAAACTCAGACTGAAAAAGTACTGGCATACATTAAAGATATGCTGGCGCCAAACAAGGAAGAGCAGGAATACAAGCGCAGCAAGCGTGAAGCCATGAAGGAGATCCGGCAGGCGTTGAATGGCTCAAGACGACTTAAGCTGTCGTTGTAAGCAAGGACGCTGAAATCCTTTTCTAAACAGGCACATCAATGCCTGACGGGGATTCTTACCCTCTTCCCTAAACGTACTTCACGTAGTTTTCCCATTTCTCTAACACTTCGGTAAAGTCTTTCGGCAACGGAGATTCAAATTGCATCCATTCTTTCTTTACAGGATGCATAAAACCAAGTGTTTTTGCATGCAGCGCCTGGCGTGGAATAATCTTGAAACAATTTTCAATGAACTGTTTGTACTTTGTAAACACAGTGCCTTTCACCAATTGATCGCCACCATACATGGCATCGTTAAATAACGGATGCCCGAGGTAGCGCATGTGCGCCCGGATTTGATGGGTGCGCCCGGTTTCAAGTTTACACTCAACTAATGAAACGTACCGATAGCCTTTGAGCATTTTGTAATGTGTAATGGCCGTGCGGCCCATATCACCATCGGGGAAAGCAGTGGTTACCCGTCTGTCTTTAAGGCTCCGACCAATATTAACGTTAATCGTTCCTTGCGGAGGATTAGGCTCACCCCAAACCAGTGCCCAGTAGGTTCGTTCAATCGAATGATCAAAAAACTGTTTGGCCAATGCAGTCATCACAGGCTCAGTCTTGGCAATTACTAACAGTCCGGAAGTGTCTTTATCAATCCGGTGTACAAGCCCGGGTTTGCCCTCGTTGCCAGGCATCTGCGGAAGATTTTGAAAATGCCACGCTAACGCATTAACCAGTGTGCCGCTCCAGTTGTTATAAGCCGGATGAACCACCATACCAGCTTCTTTATTAATGATGAGAAGTGATTCATCTTCGTACACAATGTTAAGCGGAATTTTCTCGGGCTTTACATCGGTATCGCGAGGA
Organism: uncultured Roseivirgaceae bacterium; assembly: GCA_964534735.1. GTDB lineage: Bacteria > Bacteroidota > Bacteroidia > Cytophagales > Cyclobacteriaceae > UBA2336. The sequence goes on along the minus strand of CAZHQP010000204.1, from coordinate 1,982 downwards.
GGTTCGGGCATGGAAATAACAATCACATCGCCCGGACGGACTTTATAGTTCGACTTAACAACGTCATCATTCACTTTTACAAAACCTCCTTCAATGCCTTGCTGGATTTTTGAGCGCGAAACGTTTGACAGGCGTGCATTCAGAAATTTATCGATGCGTACGAGCCCCTGGCCCGGATCGGCTATAATGCGATGATGCTCAAATAACAACTCGTCTTCCTGCTCTTCTTCTGAAAATTCCTGACTCATATTCGTAAATCGAACGCGAAGGTACTCATTTTCATAGCGAATAAATCTATTCCTATCTTTGAGAGAAATACTGCCACGTGAAAAACATGCTGACAATCCTCGTGATTTTGATCCTGACCGGATGTTCACAGCAATTCAAAGAACATTCAGCAGCATCGCTTTTTGAAGCGGGAACCAGCAGTGGAATTCTGGAAGGCAAGCGGATGCAGGAAGCGTCCGGGCTTGTTGCCAGCATTAACAACCAGGGAATGTTCTGGACGCACAACGATAGCGGGAATGATCCGGAAATTTTTTTAATAGATAAAACCGGAAAACTAATGTGTATAGTTCACCTGCCGGATATTAAAAACCGCGATTGGGAGGACATAACCATTGGTGCCGGACCAGAGAAAAACAAGCGGTATCTCTACATCGGTGATATTGGTGATAATAAAGCGATACACGATCATAAATTTATTTACAGGCTTGAGGAGCCGGTAATTAATAAAGCGATTACCGACACAACACTTAAAAATATTGCGGAAATAAAATTCAAATTATCCGATGGAGCACGTGACACAGAATCTCTCATCCTTGATCCGCAAACTCACGATCTGTATATCTTTTCGAAACGGGAAGCACATGTAAATCTTTATAAGCTTTCTCAACCCTTTTCAACTGATGATACGATGACGGCAGAACGGGTTTTGGAAAAGCTTCCTTTCACAATGATCGTTGCTGCTGATATTTCTCCTGACGGGAATGAGATCCTCGCCAAAAATTATGATCGCATCTATTATTGGAAGCGGAGAACCGGAGAGAAGCTTGAAGATGCAATCGCCAGACCGGCTCAGGAATTAGCGTATAAAGCCGAGCCACAGGGAGAAGCAATTGCTTTTGACCGCATCGGAAAGGGTTTTTATACACTCAGCGAGCAAAAGAAAAAGGTGCCGCAGCACCTTTATTTCTACAAGCGTAAATAGTTTTACGGCTTTGTTGTAAGGGAAAATAATCCTGTGCTTACAACACCCAGTGACTTTTTGTTGAGGAGAAAGATCAGATCACACCCTGTGCCTTCATGGCGTTAGCAACCTTGATGAAGCCGGCAATGTTCGCACCAACCATATAATTACCGGGCTTGCCATATTCTTTTGCGGCAGCCAGCGATGCATCGTGAATATTCTTCATGATGCTGCGCAGCTTTCCGTCAACTTCTTCGCGTGTCCAGTTGGCACCCATAAAGTTTTGTGTCATCTCAAGTCCGGAAGTTGCTACACCACCTGCATTGGAAGCCTTGCCAGGAGAATACATCACACCGTTATCTATTAAGATGTTGATACCCTCAATGGTGGTTGGCATATTGGCACCTTCGCCCAATACTTTTACACCATTTTTAACCAGGTTGTTTGCATCTTTTGCATTCACCTCATTTTGCGTTGCACACGGGAAAGCACAATCAGCTTTTATGTTCCATAACGGATTATGGTCTGCTTTAGGATCAATCTCTTTGTATGTGCATTTATACTTATCAGCATACTCTTTAATACGCCCCCTGCGATTATTCTTCAAGTCCATTAAGAACTCAAGTTTTTCGGTAGTGAAGCCCGCTTCATCATGAATGAACCCATTGGAATCGGATGCAGTTATAACTTTGCCGCCCATCTGAATAATTTTTTCAATCGCGTATTGCGAAACATTTCCGGAACCCGAAACAAGACACGTTTTTCCTTTCAAACTGTCGCCTTTGTTCTGTAA
>CAZHQP010000203.1:0-5541 GCA_964534735.1 uncultured Roseivirgaceae bacterium | reverse complement strand
GAATCGGTCCGAAGATCTCTTCTTCCATGATGCGCGATTGTTTTGAAACACCTGACAGCACAACCGGGTGAATAAACCGCTGACCAAAATCAAGCTCACCTCCAATTTCAGTCTTTGCGCCCTTGCTCTCAGCTTCTCTTAACAGATCTGTCAGTCTGGAAAAATGTTTTTCATTTACAATGCGTGCATAATCGTTTGACTGTGCAACATTTTTATTGCCTGCGCCAAACAATATCGGAATCTGTTCTTTCAGATGATGAATAAAATCCTTTGCCTTGTCGTGATGAATGAATACATAATCCGGTGCGATACAGGTTTGGCCGTTATTTATGAATTTGGTTACGGCAATTCGCTGGGCAGCCTCTTTTGCGCTGGCTGACGGTGTTACAATGGTTGGTGATTTCCCGCCAAGCTCTAACGTGACCGATGCGAGATTCTCGGCAGCCGCTTTCATAACAACCTTACCAATCGAAGGACTGCCGGTAAAAAAGATATGGTCAAATGGAAGTTTTAATAATTCTTGTGATGTTTCTGTTCCGCCTTCTATAACAGTCACTTCGCTGTTTATAAAAACTTCTTCAGCCATTCGTTTAATAAGTGCTGAAGTATTCGGGGTCAACTCAGAAGGTTTAATGATCACACTATTACCGGCAGCTAATGCTGACACCAGCGGACCTACCGATAAATTAAAGGGATAGTTCCACGGTGAAATGATCAAACAAACACCTTTGGGCTCGTACATGATAATTGATCGCGTGCCGAGCATGGTAATGGGCGCGTCAATTTTTTTCGGCTTTGTCCAACGATCCAGGCTATCAAGTGCAAGCCTTATCTCATCAAGCGCAGGGAGGATTTCAGTGGTATCAACTTCTGCCGCAGGCTTTCGAAAATCTGAATGCATAGCCTTCCGGATTTCCTCCCGATTTGACTTGATCCAGCTTCTCAGCCTGGTCAATCGCGCTTTCCGTTCGGTTAATGCCTGAAGTCTGAGCTGGTGAAAAGCAGCCTTTTTATCTGCAAAAATCTTCGAAATATCTTCCGAAACAGCCTTTTTTTCAATAATCATCATGCGTGATGTAAGGTAATAAAATCCTGCCATACGGCTCCAATGTTAAGTTTTTGGGGTACCCATTGACATGTATTACGTGAATATTAAATTTGTTAACACAGTGGTAACATTGGCATAACATTGAAGAGGGGCGTTTTTATAGGGGTAATTTTTTTGTTGCCGGTTCTGGCAGTCGCCAATAATGGTCATGAGACAACTATCTCCACGCAGGCCAACCTCCAGGCCTTTCTTTCAACCGGCCGGTACTCGGCAAAATCTGTAAAGGAGTTTGATTCTTTTCTAACCAAGCTTGACCGCAAAAAAGCCACACTTAAAAGTGCACAAGACTTTATTAATTATGTCTTCATTAAAACACATAATCATTTTTTGAAGAACTATGTGGCTTATGCTTCCCTGGACGAAACGTTTGAAAAGGGTTCGTACAATTGCCTGACCGGAACAATTCTTTTCTCGCTCATCCTCAATCATTACAACATTAACTATGAAGTAATTGAAACAAACTATCACATCTTCATTGTGGCTGAAACAAAAGAAGGTCGCATTTTACTGGAGACTACTGATCCGATGGATGGGTTCGTTACTTCTTCCTCAGAAATTGAAAACAGAATTACACGCTACAAACAAAATGAAATTCAGGCTGAACAAAAAGGCAAGTCGTACTTTAAATTTCGGTTCGAGTTATTTAACAGCTTAACGATGGATGAGCTTCGCGGGCTGGTGTATTACAATATGGCTGTGAATTCTTTTAATCAGCAGGATTTTCCGCAAGCTGTTAAACACTTTGTCAATGCCCAGAAACTTTACTCTTCCGCACGGATTGAAGAGTTCTCACAAGTTCTGTTATTATCGCTTCAGCAAAGTGAGCTCGACCAAAAAACAAAAGAGAATTACATGAATACAATTCTCCTTGTTCGGCAAAAATCGATGCCTTTAATTATTGCTTCAACTAATTAATTCTCCAAAATTCTTAATTCAACTCTTCGGTTTGAACGGTGAGCTTCAGGTGTATCATCACGCGATAACGGCTGCGTTCCACCAAATGCCTTTGTTTTAATACGGGCCTTGTTTACTTTTTTAGAGGTTAGGTAGCTTTTCACCGCATCCACACGTTCCTGGGAAAGCTTCATCAGCTTTTCGGGGTTCCCGATAAAATCGGTATGGCCTTCGAGCTGAATTACCATTGCCGGATTTTCACGCATCATGTTTACAACAATATCAAGCTCAGGATACGAATCCGGGTCGATCTTGTTCTTATTCACTTCAAAGATCAGGTTATTCAACACCATCACATTACCCACCGCATGCTTTTTCTTTGCATGTGTATCTCCATGTGTCAACTCAATATCTTTTACAAGACTCAGGTTGTTTGCTTCAGCAGGATCAAGCATGAACTTTGCCGGTACGTATCCGGGTGCATCCACACTGATGGAGTAACGCTCCCTGTCAAACATCGGGAATGAATACGTGCTATTATTGATCACGCCCATTTTATTGCCATATGGAAGGCTTTGATACGTAATGCGCGCTACAACAGGTTCTTTCGTCTCGGCATTAATAACCTTGCCTTGCGCAACAATTGTACTATCAGCTTGCGGGAACGCACTAACCGAAATGCCAACGAAAACAAAGAGAACAATAATCCTTTTCAGCATGCTGCTTTAGGTTTTATGGTTTCACGATAACGAATTCCACCCTGCGATTCTTACGTCTGTTTTCTTTGGTTGTATTTGGCACCAGCGGCTTGCTTTCCCCAAAGAATGCGATGTTTACCCTCGATTGATCAACGCCTTTTCCGACAATATATTTTTGAACAGCTGCCGCTCTTCGCTTGGAAAGCTCCAGGTTGTACTGTTCTGTACCTGTTGCATCCGCGTGGCCGTCAATTTCCACGGTCATGGTAGTGCGTTCTCCCATTAATTTAACAATACGGTCAAGCTCCGGATAAGATTCACCTTTAAGCGTTACCTGGTCGAAATCGAAGAAAATGTTGTTCAGGGTAATCTTCACACCTGAGTCAATTGGTGTAACGTTAATCGGATTAAGTCTGAAATCCTGACCGGTAATGATCGTATCACCCGTTGCATTTCTTAGATCGAGATTCTGGCTTTCTGAAACGTGACCATCGGCTTCCGCACGGATTCCGTACAAGTGTCCGGCAGGAAGCTTGATTTCATACTCACCTGTTTTAGGATCAGACTGTGCAATGCCCACATCGGTTCCATCCGGTAAACGCTCGTAAATAATTTTCGCACCAATTGGCTCACCTGTTTTTCCATCCACCAGCTTACCACGTACTGTTACCCAAACTTCAGGGCTACGCATGATTGGTAACTTGATTCTGAAAATGTCTGTGTTGTTATCCGCTACGCCACGTGAGTAATATGCATACTCGCTGTTTGCCGGAATGTTAAAGAATAAATCTTCTTTTGGTGAGTTAATATCCGGACCAAGATTTTCAGGCTCAGACCATTTCGTCCAGGTGTCGTCTAAGCGTTTGGTAACATAAATGTCCGTTCCGCCATAGCCGCTAAAACCATTCGATGAAAAGTACAGGGTCTTATCATCCAGCGCGAGGAATGGGGCTGATTCTTCACCTGCTGTATTTACAACTGAGCCAAGGTTCAGCGGCTCTGTCCACACACTATCATCCTGCATAAAGGAAACATACAGGTCGCGGTCTCCGCGTGAATCTTCACGCTGCACAGACATTAATAAAGCCTTCCGGTTGTTTGTTAAAAAGTAGTTGGCTTTTTCATGGAAGTTGTAATCATTCCTGATGTTTAGCGCCACCGGCTTCGACCAGTTGCCGCCTACATTAGAGCTTACTGAAACTCCTGCCAGTTTACTGTCACCATTTTTATCGTACTTGTTTCCAAGCAGCATAATTACAGACTTGCCATCGGGTGTAACGGAATTGATTGAGCTTACAAAGTTAGGATACTCGTTGTTAAGTGTCGGGCCGGCATTCCTGGCGAGTTGCCATTTACCATCTGCGCCAAGCTCGGAGTACCAGATATCCTCTTTGTCTTTTTTACCACCTGAATTATCCGGGTGATTGCTCCGACTGAAGTAAAGTGTCTTACCATCCGGTGACAGGATTGGGTTAAGTTCGTTCACATCGCTATTCACATTCTTGTCCAGAACTTCGGTTACAATACCGGAGGCGAGCAGCTCGGGTGTTGGAATGAATGCTACGATCGGATAATTGGAATCAGAAATCGCTACTGCATCAATCGCGAAATAATCCGGAACAGCGGCTCCGTCAAACTCCAGGCGCACGGCAGCAACTTTATAGGCAGTCGGTTCGGTGAAGAAGTTCATCATCCGCCCTTTCATTGGTATGGCGTTCGGATTAAATGTGCTTAATTCATATTCTTTGCCGGCTTCATCATACACCACAATCCGGTATAGCGCGCTGGGGTTAAATGATTCCGCGATTGCGATTTGTTTAATGCTCATTGGCTTATCAAAGCCAAGCTTTAAAAACTCTTTTCGATTTGGCTTGTCAGGCATCCATGCATTCGGGTTATCCCCGCCTGCCGGCATAACATTGGGCTTCCCCAAAGCCTGCTGGGCTGAATATTGAGCATGCGTGAGCTCCGATGAGAAATCCAACACTTTGGAGGCCCATTGCACCACCTGTGCAGAAGCTCCAAAAGACATTGCTAATAGTATAATGATTAAAGGTAATAGTCTCTTCATGAGTCTTCAGACAGTTAAATTCCAAACAATAAACTTAGGCAAAAATTTAAAATTGACCGAAAATAATACATTACGGGGTCAAAAATAAGCCGTGAACCCAGGCCTCGGATCAAGCCATTACGGGTGTTTACTCAAGGATATGGTTTTTATAGAGTAAAAACCCTACATGAAGAAGGATCCCGAACTTGTTTTCCGGGTCGTCATAGTAATTCACGCTTAAGGCAACCGGACCGACCGGAGAATGGAACACTACGCTTCCGGTGCCCGCAAAGAAAATCTGCGTGAATTCAATCTGATCAACCGCGTCCTGGTTGCCTGCCTCCATGATGTGTTCAAAGGGTTTAAAGGCATAGCCCTCCAGGCGGAAGTCCAGTTTGTCTTTGATGGTAAAGATGTTTCGCACACCAAAAGCAGCGTAATTAAAGGCGCGAAAGTTCTCCAATAACAAGGTGCGACTATCCTGAAGGGGAAAGAAAGCCGGCGTGTTGATGATGGTTCCGAAATAGTTGGTAAAGAATTTTTGATTCGACAGTACAGCTTCCGCATAAACACCGGGCCGATACCATCCGCGGGTGAAGTAGTGTTCGGCCGTTGCCTTGATCCGAAACCACTTGTGCGTTGCTGAGGTGATCACTTTGCTGTCGTCGGCTGTATTACCCGGGCTGTAGTCTTCTTTAACATTGTAAAAATTTCCGCTGATCGAATATGCCTTACCATATGACGCATACTGCTTACGATTTAAATCGTTCATGGAAAACGTTATTCCTGTC
>CAZHQP010000202.1:0-5586 GCA_964534735.1 uncultured Roseivirgaceae bacterium | reverse complement strand
CTTTGCACGAATCCTTTTACAATCTCCGTGGGCGATTCGCATTCGGCACAGGGGAGTCCTGGAACCGACTGGTCAATTGAAAAACCAGGCAGCATGCAATTCGGGCAAAGGCTGAACAAGTTCCTGATCATATTTTCAGTGGCAAGAGCGATGCTGCGCATGCGGGTAGGATTACGCATCGCCCTCATGTCTGTGAGTACTTCAGGCTCTTCACCTTTGTTTACCATCTGTGTGAATTGCTTGTTCAGCATATCCCAGGTACCAATGTCCTTATAAACCGTTCCATTTCCTGATCGTAAGATTAATCCATGGGAGGGAAATCCCGCCTTGAGCGCAAATTCATAAAGTTGTTTCCAGTCGTTAACCGGTGAAGAATTATAATTTGTTTCAGTCGTCATATTACGACCAATTACTTCCCAACCCCGCGATTCATTCGTAAGCATTACAAATTCTTCATTTACGGTAAGAAATGAATAACGTGGATGATTGCCAAAAGATCCTTCGCTGGCAATGGCAAGCGAAGCTCCGCTGATCCGGCATGCGCTACGCGCCTTTGCCTTCAGCGCAGCGATCGGTGATGCCCGCGTTACTTCACCGGAAAATGTTCCGAACTGGTCTGTATCTAATCCTGTGCATACTTTTATTTTAACAGGTAAGAATTTACTGACGACAGGAACTATAACTTCCTCTTTTCCATGCATGGAACCGAGTGTGACCTCTTTCTCCTCCAGCAATTTACACACGCAGCGATTAACATTGAAGTCAATGGCGTTTACCGGAAGGTGTTTAAGAAGCATGATCGCTACTTCTTATAGAAAATGATTAGTACGTAAAACACTTACCGGATGGTGAAAAGCAATAATTGCATACCGGTCAAAATACTTGCGCTGCAGATGCCGGAGGATAATTTTGCAATTATCTTCCGACACGATAGTTTCTATTTTAACATTTTCTCCTTCCCATGGATTGTCTCTCAAGCCGGTGAGGCCTTTGCCTGTTACACTTGATAAGGTATAACCTTTTGCACCCAACCCGACTATCTCTTTCTCGACAACAGGGGCAAGTGCCTCTTCAATAATGATCGTGAGTAATGAAACGTTGTTCATAACAAATCTTAAGTTTTAGTTAACAATCCATTTTGCGAGATCATAATAGAGCGGCAGGCCGATAATTATATTAAAAGGAAATGTTATGGCCAGCGCTGCTGTTAGATAAAGCGATGGGTTCGCTTCAGGCAAAGCGACTCTGCAGGCAGCAGGAGCTGCAATGTATGAGGCGCTTGCAGCCAATGTACCCAGGATCATCGATCCCCCGAGACTCAGGCCAACCAGGTGACCCAGGTAGATCCCGATCACTGCATGGATGATGGGAAATACCATTCCGAATGATATGAGTACCCAGCCACTCTTTCTGAGATCCGAAAGTTTTCTTCCGGCCACCAGTCCGGCTTCCAGTAAGAACAAGGTTAGTACACCTTTAAAAGGCAAATCGAAAAGCGGTGAAACCTGTTCCCAACCCGTTTTTCCTCCAACAAACCCGATGGCCAGAAAGCCAAGCAACAATATGCTGCTCTTTCCAGCAATAAGCTCACGGCCAATTTCTTTCAGCGAAGGCCCGTTGCCCTGTAAATTAGTTTGCGAGTTCATCCTCGCAAGTGACACACCGATTAAGATAGCAGGCACCTCCATAATGGCCAGCATGCTCGGCATAAAGCCCTCGAAGGAAACTCCAATCGTCTCCAGGTAGGCAAGCGCAGCGCTGAACGTTACGGCAGAGACCGAACCATAATGAGCTGCCAAAGCAGCAGCGTTAAAAGGATCAAACTTTCCGAGCTTTCGCATGAACCAATAAGTCCAAAGTGGTATGGTACAGCATAATCCAACTGCCACACTTGCTGGTCCGATCACTTCCGAAAATGTTGCCAGTGAAAGTTTGTAGCCGCCCTTGATTCCGATGGCGATCAGCAGGAACATGGTTAGGGACTGATACAGTGATTCCGGAAACTTCAAGTCACTCTTGATTCTTGCTGCTGTGATGCCAAGCACAAATGCCAGCACCATGGGAGATAGTAAGCTGATTAACATGATCTGTCTTACTTATTGTTTAAGAATTCTACTTTGCCCGAACTGAGATCATACACCGCACCGATGATCTGGATCGAGCCCTCCCGCACACGCTTAGCAAGCACCGGTTCGAGATTTTTCAGTTGTTCAACCTGCATCAGTACATTCGCACGGATGGAGGCGGCAAGCAAATCTTCCGGATTGTCTTGCCGTGCTTTTTCCACTGCCGGCTTAATGGCATTGATGAGTGTTACAATATGTCCGGGAACTTCAGGAAGGCTGACTGCCGCATTTACTGCTCCGCATTGGGTGTGACCCAATACCACAATGAGCTTCGTACCTAAAATTTCTTCAGCAAATTCGATACTGCCCCATGACGCATACGTGGACACCTGACCTGCAGTGCGGATAATGAAAAGATCGCCCAGGCCCTGATCGAAAATGATTTCGTTTGGAACCCGTGAATCGGAACAGCCGATAATCGTTGCGAAAGGTGTTTGTTTATTGGCCGTTTCTTTTACGCGGTTGAAATCCTGATTGGGGTGAACAGATTTCCCGCTTACAAACCGGGCATTTCCCTCTTTGAGCCTGTTAATTCCGTCAGCTGGCAAAACCTGGGAGAGGGTGGTAAAGGAACACAAGAATGAAAAAATGATTGTGATGAATCTTAGCATGTGGATGTCGTTTGTTTATGCCGCAAATCTCTTTCTTTGAAGTGATAAATTTTTATTTATATTAGTAATGAAATACATAAGATTAATTTATGAACTACACGCTTCACCAGCTCCAGGTTTTCCTCACCGTTTCGCGGACTTTAAGTGTTACCAAGGCAGCTGACGAATTGCACCTCACACAGCCCGCTGTTTCCATCCAGCTAAAAAATTTTCAAAACCAGTTTGATATTCCGCTGACCGAGATCATCGGACGACAACTTTATGTGACTGAGTTCGGCAGGGAAATTGCCCGCTATGCCGAAAACATTCTTAATCAGGCGTACTCTATAGATAATAAAACCCAGGAGTATAAAGGCAAGCTTGCGGGCAGGCTTAAGATATCGGTTGTATCCACAGGTAAATATGTCATGCCTTATTTTCTGTCTGAATTTTTCCGCAAGCACGAAGCGGTTCAGCTTGTTATGGAGGTAACGAACCGGGCTCAGGTTATCGCAAGCCTGGAAAACAATGATGTGGATTTCTCTCTTGTATCCATTCTGCCGAATGGATTGAAAATTGACAAGCTGGACCTTCTGCAGAACAAACTCTACCTGGTAGGAGCGAACGATAAACATTTTCCAGCCAGGCAATACGATAAAAAGATTTTTGCCGACCTGCCGTTGATCTTTCGTGAGCCCGGCTCAGCGACCCGGCAAACCATGGAAAGATTTATTCAGTCACACCGCATCACACCCTATAAAAAAACAGAATTGATGTCAAACGAAGCGGTTAAGCAGGCAATCCTGGCCGGACTGGGATATTCCATTATGCCCCTTATCGGGATTCGGAATGAAATTAATAGCGGTGAGCTCAAAATTATTCCGGTTAAAGGCTTGCCAATCAAAACCACCTGGACACTGATCTGGCTGAAAGGCAAGCGTCATTCACCCGTTGCGCAGGCGTTTGCAGAACATGTTAAAGCAACCCGTGAAAGCGTTGTCAGGAAAACTTTCGACTGGTACGAGCAATACGGATAATCATATTCAGTCTACCACCTCGAGTTCGATGACACAATTAATCCTGATTTTCCGATCAATTCCTTCAAACGCATCAAGCCAGCTCATGAGCAGTTCACGTTCCGCGGTCAGCTCGTTGATCCGCTTGGCAGAGTGTTCCAGATCTTCTCCAAATCGCTCTTCATTGCTGAATTTTTCGAGCGAATGAAAACTGATCTTGTTATTGATCAGCTGCGAGAGGATAAACTTTGCGCATTCTGCTGACAATGTGCTGTTGATAAGCTGAGCGGAATGGGTCATCATGAGGCGTTCAGTTGCCGCCAGGATGTCGGATGTATTTTTTAGCATAGGCTTGAATTTAACTTCAACCCGAACACCGGGTGAACTGCAGGTAAAATTCTCATAACCCGGTCATATATTTTTATTTAACTTATCTATACGATCCATAAAGATTTGTTATGATAAGTTAACGCCCGATTGACTTATTGCTGTATAAACCGCTACCTTTGGCTTTTATAATAATGGTTAGCGATTTTTTAGCTCGAGCTACTTCTGCATATCTGTCTGAAAGTTTCATCAGTTTAGTGTTAGCCATTATCCTTATTTACTACTACCATATTTATAAGCGGCAATTTTTGCTATTGTGGGCCCTGTCCTGGGCAGCCGGGGTGATAAACTTGCTGGCACTGTGCGGAACTTTAGGGTTGTTGAATACGACCGGTGCGATCCGGCACATTGTTTCTTTTGTGGCTACATCTTTCCAGTCTGCGCAGCTGATTTTGCTTCTTTTGGGCAGTACGGCAATTGTCTTCAGGAAAATATTCTCGCAACGGCAGATCCTTTTCTGGGTCCTCCTGACCGTTGCCATAAGCTTTGCCGTTACAACGCCATACGTTGCAAATCCGGATGGAGAGCTTGAACGATATGCAATCCGCGTTGGGTTTCGATACCTGTCCATCCTGGTTGCATTTATAGCCGCAGGGATTATCATCAATCGTCAGCAACAAACTTCGGGCACTATCGGCCGAAAGCTCATCGCCATCTCGTTTGTACTTTTCGGAATTTATCAAGCATACTATCTTCTGATCGTGGCAGGAAATGTCACGGGGCACACGTTCCCACTACCTTTCTTTTTCGGCATGATTGAGGTCGTGCTCATGGCGTTGATGGGGTTAAGTATGGTTATCTACCTGCTGGAAGAAGAGCATCAACGAATGACTTCGACAAATGAAGAGCTCGCGAACTTTCTGTATAGAACGTCTCATGATCTTCGCTCGCCCGTGGCCACTATGCTCTCGGTCATATCAATGACCCGTAATTATCCAACAACACTTAGTAGCGATGATGCGCTCCATATGATTGAGAATCGGGTAAGGAAACTTGACAGCGTTATCAATGATATTGGTGAAATGACTCACAAGACTTCGGCAGAGATACACCGCCAGACAATTGATTTTGATACGTTGATGAGTGATCTTATCCGTCAGGCGCAACAACTGCCGGGTGCGGAAGCCGTCCGGATCGAATATTCTGCTTCATCAAAAACAACGTTTTCATCCGATTACCATTATGTTTATAACATATTGTTCGCGTTTGTTGAGAATGCGATTATGTACCGGGATCATAACAAGCCAACCAATCAGATCAGGATTACTATGCAAAAAAAAGCGAGCCGGGTGTTTATTGAGGTATGGGATAACGGGAAAGGTATTCATCCCGAAGTTCTACCCCATATATTCAAAATGTTTTATCGCGGGAATACGGATTCAGACAGTACCGGTCTGGGATTGTATGTTGTACTCTCCATGCTTAAAAAACTGGACGGCAAAGTTCAGGCGACATCTGTTTACGGAG
>CAZHQP010000201.1:0-5595 GCA_964534735.1 uncultured Roseivirgaceae bacterium | reverse complement strand
GAACGACTGACCAATAAAGATATGGTGGAGCTTGAACGAGTTGAGCTTGAAGATGAGGTCGAGCTTAAAAACATGATCAAACAGCATTATGAATATACCGGCAGCGACCCGGCTGAATGGATTTTAGAGAACTGGTCAACTGCAGTTCAGCTTTTTGTAAAAGTTATGCCGAAGGATTACAAAGCTGTTCTGATCAAACAGAAAAATCAACTGAAACAGAAAACAGCTTTTGTATAGAACAATAACCTGACAACAGAAATAATACAATGGGACAAATGGATGGTTTTATGAAGTTCGACCGCGAGATGCCGACATCACGCGATAAAAAAGAACGGCTGAAAGATTATAACGAAGTGTACACCCCGCTTTCAAAAGAGAAAGTTCATGAGCAGAGCGCGCGTTGCATGGATTGCGGAGTTCCGTTTTGTCACAGTGGTTGTCCGTTGGGAAATAATATTCCGGATTTCAACGATGCGGTTTACCAGGGCAAGTGGGAAGAAGCGATCAGGATTCTCAGCAGCACGAATAATTTCCCGGAATTCACAGGAAGAATTTGTCCGGCACCGTGCGAAGCAAGTTGTGTGCTTTCGATCAATAACAAGCCTGTTACAATCGAATATATCGAAAAGACTATTGCAGAAGTTGCGTTTGAGAAGGGCTACATAAAAGCAAATCCTCCAAAAAATAGAACCGGAAAGAAGGTTGCGATTATTGGCTCAGGCCCGGCCGGACTTGCGGCAGCAGCACAATTAAATAAAGCCGGTCATCTTGTTACGGTTTTTGAAAGAAGCGATCGGGTTGGCGGATTGCTTCGCTATGGCATTCCTGATTTTAAATTGGAGAAGCATGTGATTGAACGCAGAGTTTCTTTACTGGAAAAAGAAGGAATCGTTTTCAAAACCAATTCGCATGTTGGTGTAAACGTTAGTGCCGAAAAGCTGGCAAACGATTTTGATGCCATGCTTGTGAGTGGGGGTGCATCTGCACCAAGAGATTTACCTATTCCGGGGAGAAACCTAAAGGGAGTTCACTTTGCAATGGAATTCTTACCGCAGCAAAACAAACGTGTTGCGGGTGATAAACTTGCTGAAAATATTTTAGCGTCTGCAAAAAATGTTCTTGTGATTGGTGGAGGCGATACCGGTTCAGATTGTGTAGGAACATCCAATCGCCAGGGGGCAAAATCGGTAACACAAATTGAACTGTTGAATAAACCGCCACTGTCAAGGAGTGCAAACAATCCATGGCCTGTCTGGCCTATGATTCTAATGACTTCGTCATCGCATGAAGAAGGCTGTGATCGTCAATGGTCAATTCTCACAAAAGAATTTGTTGGAGACCCCGAAGGAAATCTTACCGGAATGAAAATCGTAAACATCAAATGGAGTGTGAATGATCAGGGCAAGATGGGCTTTGAAGAAATTGCCGGAACAGAACGTGTGCTGCCGTGTGAATTAGCGTTGCTTGCCATCGGATTTACAGGCGCTGAAAAAACGGGATTGGTGGAAGAATTGAAGCTGGAGCTCGATGAGCGCGGAAATCTGAAAACAGAAAACTATATGACTTCTCAAGATGGGGTGTTTGCTGCAGGCGATATGCGCAGAGGACAGTCATTAGTTGTATGGGCAATTTCCGAAGGTCGTGAAGCTGCGCGAGCGATGGATACCTGGCTGATGGGTAGCTCGAGCCTGGAGACAAAGGATAAATCCTTTGTTCATCTCGAACGTGAAGCATAACTTTCTGCATCATAACGAAAAGATGCAACCGATACTCAACATAATTCCTGCTAAAAAGCTTATCGGGATGAAGCTTGAGATGAGTTTTTATGAAAATAAAACTGCTCAGCTTTGGCAGCGCTTTATGCCCAGACGAAAGGAGATCACGAATAATCTTTCTTCCGATCTGATCTCAATGCAGATTTATCCATCGAATTTTGACTTCAACCCGGATACACAGTTTGAAAAGTGGGCTGCTGTTGAAGTCTCCGATCTCGGAAACATTCCCGATCAGATGGAGTCTTTTATATTACCGGAAGGTTTATATGCAATGTTTCAGTATACAGGCTCCAGCAATGATACCCGCATCTTTCAATACATATTTACAGAATGGTTGCCTGGCTCAGGTTACCGGTTGGATAACCGACCCCATTTTGAAGTGTTGGGAGCGAAGTACAAAAACGGAAGTGCTGATTCAGAAGAAGAGCTCTGGATTCCGGTGAAACTTGGTTAATAAAATATCTATTGAGGCAGAATTACCGTAAACGTACTGCCTATGCCCTCTTCAGAATTTACAGAAATGGTTCCGCCAAGCTTTTGCACAGTTTCATTTACAATATATAGCCCCAGGCCTGAACCTTCGCCAATAGTAGTAGCGCGATAAAACATGTTGAATATCCGATGCATGTGCTCCCGATTGATCCCGATTCCGTTGTCCTCAATGGATAAAGTGAATTGATTTTGATTTACAGTTGCTCGAATATTGATTACCGAATTCTTTTTATCGGGATCGTAATATTTAATTCCGTTTGAGATGAGGTTATTTAAGACTACCATAAAGCGCGGTTCATCCGTCATCACCGTAAGTGCGGGATCAACTTCTGCTGAAATCGTTATTTTATTCCGCTCAAACAAAAATCCAAGCTCGGTTAGTGAATCATTAATGGCATCCAGAACTTTCAATGGCTTTTTCTCCACTGCCGTGCGTACGTTCCGTGAATAATCAGTGATTTCTTTGAGAAACCCTTCCATAACTCCAATGCGCTCGCGCATCATATTCAAACACAACGCTTTTTCTTCAGGCGATTGAGTTTTTTCGGTAACATTAATTAATCCCAACAGGGAAGAAAGTGGAGCGCGCATATCGTGACTGGCGCTGTAGACAAACCGGTCAAGCTCTTCATTTATTTTTTTCAGTTCCTGGTGATTTTTAATGAGTTTGGTTTCTGCAAGGTAGTTGGCCCGGATAACCGATATCAAAACATAGGAACCAAACAGCAAGCTTACAATCAGGTTGATCAGGAAGATCATGTGCTCTACATCAGGAGTAATGTCTTTAGGAGTTGGAATGATATGAGAAGGGAACAGGTAAGAACAAACTGCCAGCACGAGTGTTAATGCTACAAGCAAAAGCGTTAACCAAAGTCTTCCATATCCCATGAGGATTATTGAAAGCGCGTTTGTAATGAAATAATAAAAGAACATTCCATCCTGTGGGCGGTCCACGGAACAAAACAGAAATACAAATGAATTCGTCAGAACGAAAAGCGTAAGTGTTGATACGGTATACCGCCCGCTGCGATTGAGATAGAATGCCAGTAAGCCTCCTGAAACTAAAAGAATATGCCACGGAATGAACCTGAAATCGCCCCGCATCATTACTACTGCTGCATAGATCGCACCCAGAAACATGCACAGCAGGGCGAATTGGCCACGCAGGAGTTTCATTTTAGAACCGCTAATGTCGCTTGCTTCAGGGCGGTTACCTAAAATAAACTTGCGCGTAAGCTCACGCAGATTGGCTTTAGACGAAGGTGGAGGTAGTGTCTTTGATTCAGACATTCACGCGTGGGGTAACAGAGTGGTTCAGCGAAATTAATACTATTTAGACTTATGTGAGTAGAATAAAGATCAGTATGCCGAATGCAAACGATTTAGCGGATACTTTTACCCATTGAACTTTATTATCGGGTTCAAAGTTTCTACCTTTGCAACTTTAAAACGAGATAACATTGAGCAAAAAAGTTAAGATTGGTACGGTGCAGATGAGCTGCACAAAAGAGCCCGGGGAAAACCTCGCGAAAGCGATCAAAGGAATCCGTGAAGCCGCTGCAAAAGGCGCACAGGTTGTTTGCCTTCAGGAGCTTTTTACCTCGCTTTACTTCTGTGATGTGGAGGACTATGAAAATTTCAAGCTTGCAGAATCCATTCCCGGCCCTTCAACAGAGTCTTTGTCTACAGTAGCAAAAGAGCTGGGTGTGGTAATTATTGCTTCCCTTTTTGAAAAACGGACAGAAGGCCTTTACCATAATACAACTGCTGTTATTGATGCAGACGGAAAATACCTGGGCAAGTATCGGAAGATGCACATCCCGGATGATCCGGCTTATTACGAGAAATTTTATTTCACCCCAGGTGACCTGGGCTATAAAGTCTTCAAAACAAAGTTCGCTGCAATCGGGATTTTGATCTGTTGGGATCAGTGGTACCCGGAAGCTTCGCGCATTACTGCGCTGATGGGCGCTGAGATCATGTTTTACCCGACAGCCATAGGCTGGGCAACTTCTCAGGATGAAAATACGAACACAGAGCAATACAATGCGTGGCAAACCATTCAGCGCAGCCATGCAGTAGCAAATGGTGTACACGTAGTAAGCGTGAACCGCGTTGGCTTTGAACAAAACGGTGCGATGAAGTTCTGGGGTGGATCATTTATTGCTAACCCGTTCGGAAGCATTATTTATAAAGCTTCGCATGAGAGTGAAGAAGTAAATGTTCAGGAAATTGATTTAGCGTTGTCTGATCGGTATAGAACACACTGGCCATTTCTGCGTGATCGAAGAATTGATTCGTATCAGCCAATCACTAAAAGATATATTGACGAAGACTAAATTGTCCACAGGCTAATAGTCGACTGTCAACTGTTATGCTGTGGACATTCTAAAGATGACTCCAAAAGAACAAGGATTTTATTTTCCGGCTGAATTCGCGAAGCACTCTGCAACATGGTTAAGCTGGCCACACAAAGAAGCTTCCTGGCCGGGCAAGATCGAAACCATTTATCCGCGCTACGCAGAATTTATTAAGCGAGTAGCGGAAGGTGAAACAGTTAACATCAACGTGGCAGGCGAAGTCATGCGTGAAAAAGCAACCCGTCACCTGAATGAGGCCGGGGCTGATCTCAGAAATATTCAATTCTTTATACATCCTACAAACGATGCATGGTGCCGCGATCACGGTCCCGCATTCCTGATCAATCCGACAGAAAATAAGAAGATGATCGTGGACTGGGGTTATAACGCCTGGGGCGGAAAATATCCTCCGTTTGACCTGGATGATGTAATCCCAACCTTAATTGCAAAACATTTTAACATTCCGGTGGTAGAACCAGGCATTGTGATGGAAGGTGGTTCGGTTGAGTTCAATGGAAGAGGAACATTGCTTACAACGCGCGCTTGTTTATTAAACAAAAACAGAAATCCGCATCTTGATCAATCTCAGATTGAAAAATACCTGATTGATTATTATGGAGTGGATCACATTTTATGGTTGGGCGATGGCATTATCGGTGATGATACGGATGGGCACATCGATGATCTGACGCGCTTTGTGAATGAAGATACTGTGGTGACGATCGTGGAGGAAAATAAAAACGATGAAAACTACGAAATCTTGCAGGATAATCTGAAAGAGCTCAAAACCCTGCGCTTGGAGAATGGCAAGCAGATGAATATTGTTGAATTGCCAATGCCTGCACCAATTGTTTATGAAGATCAGCGACTTCCTGCATCGTATGCTAATTTTTACATCGCGAATAAATATGTGGTCGTTCCAACCTTTCGTGACAAGAATGATGACCGCGCGATTGATATTTTACAAC
>CAZHQP010000200.1:3352-5600 GCA_964534735.1 uncultured Roseivirgaceae bacterium | reverse complement strand
CGTCTTGCACTCCGGCAATTAAAAATGCCACAACCAATACCAGGAACCCTGCTTTTTTCATCTTGATAAGTCTTTCAAAATCAACGAACTACAAATGTAACAAAAAATCAATTTCTAATATCCAGCCCCCAGTTTAGCTTCTGCCTGAGGGTTTTAAAATAATTCTGCCCTTCCAAACAAATCAAATTAGCCTTAAAACGCTCTTTTACGACTTTTAGCTTAACCGATTCGTCTACCACGGCAATCCTCGAATCCAGCGAAACAAGGAACTTTTTACTCCGTCCTTCTACTTCAAATGAAAGCTCCGATTCATCGGAAACTACAATTGGCCTTACTGTCAAGTTATGGGGGCTAACCGGGGTAAGAATGAAGTTTCCTGATCGCGGAAAAACCAGGGGTCCGCCACAGCTCAGCGAGTATCCGGTGGATCCGGTAGGGGTCGAAACGATCAGGCCGTCTGCCCAATACGAGTTCAAAAACTCACCATCGATGTAGGTATGCACCGTAATCATCGAAGACGAGTCTTTCTTGACAATGGTGAAGTCATTTAAAGCGAAATTAAGCCTCCCAAACAGCTTTTTATTCGATTCCAGCCTTAAAAGTGCCCGTTGGTCAAGTGTAAATGCGCCTTTGAGCACTTTAGTAAGCGAGTCTTCAATTTCTTCTTTACTGATCGTAGCCAAAAAACCCAGTCTGCCGGTATTAACACCCAGGATCGGGGTTTGATTGGCGCCAATATGTGTGACTGATTCAAGCAGGGTTCCGTCACCGCCAATGCTTAAGAATATATCAAGTTTTCTAAGGTCAGCACCTTCGGAATAGGTCTTCCACTTGAATTTTTTGAAAACGGAAGCTTTGAGGTATTTTTCAAACCTGGAGGAAACAAACAGCTCGGCTTTGTGCGCAGAAAGAGTCGCGAAGATCTTTTCAATAAGCGGAACTGACTGGCGATTAAACTCTTTTCCGTGAATCCCTATTTTCATTCGCGCTGCAACAGTTACGTATAAGCCCGCCTGGGCTTAATCTTAAAGTTAAGCATGATCAGCGAAATGCGGAAATATTATTTCTGGGGCCTAGATATCAAGATAACGCAACAGCATATCGATGCGGTCTTTCTCTGAACCGAGTGATTGTGCTTCCTGGTAACGACCAATGACTTTATAGTTAAAGCGTTCGAGCGTTGCCACGATACGTGACAAATCGAGCTGATCGAGTTTAAGTGTTAACCGGATCTTACCCGGATCGAGCGGATCTTCTTTAACAAGGCTGCTTAATACGCGTGTACGGTTCTCTTCGATCAACCGGCTTACTTCAGCCAGCGAATAATCGTTGTGATTCATGGACAGTACGAGAATTCCGCCCGGAGTTTGCACGGCTGCTGTTTGTGCAAATGAGCTTAATGTATCCTGCATGGTGATCACACCATTGTAGATATCTTCTTCGGTAAGCACGGCAACCATCTGCAGCTTGTTATCAGCAGCTACTTTCAGGATGTCATAGAAGTGCGAGTTCATGTGCACGTAACATGACTTACCGATGAGATCAAAATCTTTCAACCGTTTTTCAACATCGTTGGCTTCAAGGATAATCTCTTCAGAGATAAAGCCCAGCAGCTTCCCGTTCTCAACGACAGGCATTTGATTACACCGAAACTCTTCCATCCAGACAATAGCCTTGTGAGCATCATCTGTTGCTTTGAGTGGTGGAATCATGTGGTTGATCAAATCTTCTGCTATCACGTGCGCGCTCTTTTATCTCTATACTTTATGCAGCCAAAAAGTTTTCGACTAATGCATTAAATTTTTCAGGATGTTCCATCATGGGTGCATGGCAGCATTTATCCACAAACCGAAGTGTTGAGTTTGGAATAAGCCTGTTAAACTCATGCGCTACTGCCGGTGGTGTTATCGTATCATTCAAACCCCATACCAAAAGTGTGGGCGCCTTGATGTTCGGAATGTCATTCGCCATGTTATGGCGCTGCGCTGACTTCGCTATGGCAACAATACGCAAACACTTAGGAATACTGTTGGTTGTTTCAAAAACTTCATCCACTAGCTCCTTCGTTGCTACATTCGGATCATAGAAAGTATAAGCCACACGTTCGCGGATGTAATCGTAGTTACCACGTTTTGGATATGAGCCACCCATTCCATCTTCAAATAAGCCTGAACTTCCGGTGAGGATTAGCTTCTTAACTTTGTCAGGATTCTTCAATGTATATACCAATGCAATGTGACCGCCCAGG
>CAZHQP010000200.1:0-3342 GCA_964534735.1 uncultured Roseivirgaceae bacterium | reverse complement strand
CATCATGTTGTCAAGCTTCATGGTGGCAACAAACTCTTCCAGGAATTTTCTCAGACCCTCAAGACCTGCTTCCCGAATAGGCATATCGTAAATCGGGAGCATAGGAATTACCACGCGATAATTTTTCGAGAAGCGGGTAACAACACCCTCCCAGTTACTAAGCGCACCAAATAATCCGTGCAGCAGCAACACAACTTCACCCTTGCCTTCGTCAATAAATTTAAATCCGGCTTCTTCTTTAATTATCAATGCCATAACCTCTGGATTTACATCCGATAAGTAAGGAAAAAAATATCAAACAATGACCTTTGTAAAAAAGTTTTCAGGACTCTTGCCCGAAAAGATCGCTAAAAACGGGGAAAATATCTCCGATCCACGAAGTAACAGCTGGTGCGAATCGGGCAACGGTTGGATAGAGCCATGCATCTTCCGCAAAGCGTTCGGGCACATTAATATTAAGTGAAGAAGAGATCCAGATCAGCACACTTAACATGAATGCGGTTTTCAAAATGCCGAGCAAACCGCCCGCGAGCTTATCTACACTGCCGAGCACCGTTTTTTCCAAAGATGATTTGAAAGCTTTTCCCAGAAGTGTAACGCCAATCACTACGATCAGGAATACAACTCCGAAAGCTGCGTATGGCAAAACATTTTCATTGATGTCGTAATGCTCATCGAGCAGAAGCATGGCAGCGCCCATCAGCTTAAAGCCTGCGAGCACACCCAGGATAATTCCGAGCAAGGTGAACAGCTCTGATAAAAACCCTTTTTTATATCCGGCTATAGCACCAATGATCAGGATAATGATCAGAACAATGTCAACTTTGCTCAAGAGGCAAGAAGTTTTTTAACGGTTTCAGAAATCGCTTTACCCTCGGCAAGGCCTGCCAGTTTTTTAGTAGCGGTGCCCATTACTTTGCCAACATCCTGCGGACCGGAAGCGCCAACTTCAGCAATAATTTTCTTCAACTCTGCTGTTAGCTCATCTGCAGAAAGCTGCTTTGGTAAATACCGGTTGATCACATTAAGCTGAAACAATTCACGCGCTGCGAGATCAGCACGGTTTTGCTGCTGGAAAATATCGGCTGATTCTTTCCGTTGCTTGGCGGCTTTCATTAAAAGCTTGCTCTCGGTGTCAGAAGTGATTTCCGCGCTAACACCTTTTTCCGTTTCGGCCAGCAGGATCATTGATTTAATGCTTCGCAAAGCTTCAAGTTCTTCCTTGTTTTTTGCCAGCATGGCGTTTTTTATATCGGCATCTATTTTTTGCTTCAGGCTCATAATAAATGAATTTTGTTTACGCTTGAATCGTTAAGTTTGACCCTGCGAAATTAACAAAACGGTGACAAGGCTATCGGTAAATATTAACAAAATTGCTACGCTGCGCAATGCCCGCGGAGGCAACAACCCGGATGTGATAAAAGTAGCGCTGGACTGTGAACGGTTTGGTGCGCAGGGCATCACCGTACACCCTCGCCCGGATGAACGCCACATCCGCTTCAGCGATGTGCTTCAATTAAAAGATGTTGTTACCACGGAGTTTAATATTGAAGGTTATCCGGATGATCGCTACATGCAACTGATCCGTGAAACAAAGCCTGCACAGGCAACGCTTGTTCCGGATAAACCGGATGCCATTACCTCTAATGCCGGTTGGGATACAATCAAGAACGCAGATTTTCTGAAAGACATTATTAAAGAGCTTAAGCGAAGCAACGTTCGGGTCTCCGTTTTTGTTGATCCCTCAGATAAGATGGTGCAGGCTGCTGCAAAAGTCGGGGCCGACAGGATTGAATTATATACGGAGCCTTACGCGAGCAACTATCATAAGAACCGTGAAGCTGCAGTTAATGATTATGTCAGCGCTGCGCGTGCAGCCAAACAAGCCGGGCTTGGTGTTAATGCGGGGCATGACCTTGATCTTCATAACCTTAAGTTTTTGAAACAATCCATTCCGGATCTGGACGAAGTATCTATCGGGCATGCGTTAATTTCGGATGCGCTATATTTTGGATTGGAGAATACAATTCAATTGTATCTTCGACAGCTTAAATGATCATATTCTGAACGAAGTGAAGAATCCCCATTTGGGAGATGTTTAGCTTCGCTCAACATGACGTTAACATGATTTTGTTATCTTTCGTAAGTCTAAAACCAGCCGGTCATGAATCTTCGCTCGAAATTTTCGGAAAACGATCTGAATCGGATAAAGGCAGCTGTCAACGAAGCGGAAAGTAAAATCTCAGGAGAGATTGTTCCGGTAATTGTTTCGAAAAGCGGCCACTATACCATTGCCAATTACAAGGCCAGCGTGTTTGCTGCTTCTTTTACCTTTCTGCTGCTTATCATTTTTGATCGCTATGTGCCGGCCCTGGCGATATATGATCGCGATCCGTTATTGATCTTCTTTACGGTTGCTTCTGTGGGAGCGTTGGCAGCATTAGCGACACAGAACATTCATCCGTTGAAACGTCTTTTAATTGAGCAGAAGCATAAAGACAATGCTACGCGACAGCGGGCAGAAAATGCTTTCCTGGAAGAAGAAGTATTTAATACCCGGCAACGAACCGGCATTATGATCTTCATTTCCTTCCTGGAACATGAGGTAATTGTAATGGCGGATACCGGGATTAGCAAAGTTGTTGATCAGCGTGAATGGGATAAAATTGTAATCAACCTGACAGACTTCATCCGCAGGGATAAAATTGTTGAAGGCCTTGAAGGTGCACTAAAGCGGTGCGGAGAAATTCTGCTTGATAAAGGTTTTGTTAAAACACCTGATGATATCAATGAACTACGTGACGATCTCAGGATTAATTAATCACGCTTCGATGCGAAAAATTTCCGCGCTCTTCCTCAGCTTATTTTTTGCACTGCTATTTGCTCAAGCATCATTTGCGCAGTTATCAGTGCCACCGCTGGATAATAAGCGAGTGCACGATGAAGCTGGTGTTTTGTCTGCCCAAACAATTCAAAACCTTGAGTCGCAACTGAAGTTGCACCAGGATTCAACTGGCAATCAGATCGCGATACTCATTATCAGCTCGCTCAATGGCGAATCAATTGAAGCGTACTCATTGCATGTAGCGCACGATGCATGGAAACTCGGCTCAGCAAATAATGATAACGGTGTTTTGTTGCTGGTTGCCATTGATGACCGCAAGATGCGGATTGAAGTTGGTCAGGGACTGGAAGGTGTATTGACAGATGCACTCTGCAGCCAGATCATCCGCAAGGAAATGACGCCTCAGTTCAGGCAAGGTGATTATGATGCGGGAGTTTTGTTAACGACTCATGCCATTGTTCAGGCAATAGCCGGAGAATACACGGCCGAAGAAAGCA
>CAZHQP010000199.1:0-5650 GCA_964534735.1 uncultured Roseivirgaceae bacterium | reverse complement strand
ATATCTTCATGGTTTGAGGGGTATTTAAGCCCCTAATTTATGGATTCTACTTCACTTTTGTACTCTTTAAAGGCGCGATAAATACCCGAAGCGATTAAATCCTGCCCATCATTGGCCCCTAAAAATTTCTCTTCTGTAACATTTGTGAGGAAGCCAACTTCTACCAGCACACTGGGTGTTGTTGTTTTATACAATACGATAAATCCTGCTTGCTTAACGCCCCGGCTGTTTCTTCCCGCTTTGCTCTTGAACTGCTTTTCAATCTTGTCCGCAAACTTAACGCTGCTTTCCAAGTAGGCGTTTTGGATCAAGGACATCATAATGATTGATTCTGTGCTGTTATCAAATCCCTGGTATTTTTCTTCATAGTTATCCTCTTTTAGGATAACCGAGTTTTCGCGTTTGGCCACCGCCAGGTTTGCTTCTGATTTATGCAATCCCATAACCCAGGTTTCTGTACCAAAGGTCTTTGTATTAGAAATTGCATTTGCATGAATCGATATAAACAAATCTGCTTTATTTTTATTGGCAATATTTGCACGCTCATCCAGCTCGATGAATTTATCTGTTTTCCGGGTGTAGATAACCTTAATTTCGGGATAGTTTTTTTCGATATACTCACCCAGCTTAAGCGCAATTTTCAAAACAACATCCTTTTCATTTAGGTTTGCACCATGTGTGCCGGGGTCTTTTCCGCCATGCCCGGCATCAATAACAACCGTCCGGATTTTAAATTCGTGGCGGAGGATATCGCTTGAAGAAATTAGCAAGGTTATTGCTAAAAACAGGACGGTGAATCCAATATTCCTCCAGGGCTGTGCTATGTTCAAAGTATTTGCAATAACTTTGCCCAAAGTTGTGAATTTTTCACTAAAAGCTAAGCATCTGCTACTGAACTCCCGAACTGTGCGGCCTGTTTTATTCATTTTTTTTCTGGTTCTTTTCATGGTTCCGGCTTCAGAAGGCTGGGCTCAGGATCGGCCGGTTCGCGCTCCGCAGATTTCACAACCCCGTACTGACAGCTTAAAAAATCCTTCTGATACCCTTAAAGCCGCCTCTGATAGTCTAAAAAAAGTGCCTAAAGGCGACATTGAGACAACTATCAAATATGACGCCACAGATTCCATCATTATCACTACAGGTGAGGCCGGACAGATTGTTAAGCTGTATGGAAATGCCGTGATCGTTTACGGCAGCATTGAGCTTTCGGCAGACGAGATCACGATTGACTACAAAGAACAAACTATGGCTGCCAACGGCAGGCGCGATTCGCTCGGAAGACGGGTCGGGTTTCCTGTTTTTAAAGATGGCGGTCAGGTGTATGAAATGAAGGATATCCTCTACAACTTTAAAACAGGACGAGCGCGGATTACGGAAGTTGTTACCGAGCAAAGTGAAGGTTTTCTGCACGGTGAAACTGTTTTTAAAAATGAAAAAGGTGAGCTGCTCAGCTTACGAAACAGCTATACAACGTGTAACCTGGAACACCCACACTTCCGTATCCGATCAACAAAAACAAAAGCCATTCCCGATGATAAAATTGTGTCAGGCCCATTTTATATGGAGTTCAATGAAATTCCATTGCCCATTGGATTTTTGTTCGGGATGTTTCCCGCGCAACGCGAAAGTAAATCCGGTATTATCGTTCCCTCGTATGGTGAAGAACGCTTGCGTGGGTTTAACTTAAGAAGAGGCGGTTATTACTTTGACATCAATGACTATTTCAAGCTCGCATTAACAGGCGATATTTATTCAAAGGGTGCCCATGCATTATACGTTCAGGCTCCTTACATCAAACGATACGCATACACGGGCAATTTCAGCTTCAGTTATTCGAAGAATAATGTAAATTCTAAAATAGAAGATGAAAGCGTACAAAAAGATTATAGCCTGGCCTGGACACATACACCCCAATCCAAAGGCCCGGCTCGTTTTTCAGCATCCGTTAACATGGCTACATCATCGTTCAACAAAAACAACAACCTTAACTATAACTACAACAGTGGTAACCTGGACAATACCGGCCTAAGTAATATTTCAAGAAAGTTAAGCTCCAATATTTCATACAGTCAGCGGTTCCCCAACACACCTTTCAGTATGGGTATGAACCTGAGCCATAATCAGGATCTTCAAACTAAGCAGGTTGATATGCAGCTTCCAAATCTTACGGTTAACATGCAAAATCAATATCCGTTTCAGCGCAAAGACGGAACAACAACCAAGCTTGATAACTTCTCAATTGGATACAGCATGGCTGCCAGTAACCGGCTAACCAACAATCTCGGTACACGAACCGTTAATGGTGTGACTGAATCTGAGATCGTACCTTTTAATGCCAACAATTTCAGATCCCTATTTGAAAATGGCAAGAAAGGAATCCGGCATACAGTTCCGCTCAGTTATTCATTCAAGGCTTTTCGGTTCTTTACTGTTTCACCTTCTGTATCTTATGAAGAGAAGTGGTATTTTGAAAAACTCGACTGGAAGTATGATGTTGTGAATGGATCTCCGACACTCGTATCGGATACAACAAAGGAGTTTAACCGGATTGCAAATTATTCGATCAGCACAGGCATGAACACCCGGATCTACGGGATGTATACATTTAAAAAAGGAAGTGTAAAAGCGATCCGGCACGTTATCAATCCATCTATATCCTTCGGGTATACACCCGACTTTACAAAGAATGATAATTACTTCCAGAAGATAAATCAAAACGGAAAAATTGTATATAAATCAAGGCATGAGGGATTCGTATACGGGCCATCGGGCACAGGAAAGTCAGGCTCTGTTGGATTTGGAATCGGGAACACCCTGGAGATGAAAGTAAAGAATGAGAAGGATACGGTTGCCCGAAAAGTCAGCCTGCTGAATAACCTTTCCATCAGCTCATCTTATAACCTGGTGGCAGATTCTTTTAAGCTTGCCAATTTTGGGATTTCTGCCAACACAAACATCCTGAACGGAATGTTCGCCATAAACGTAAGTGCAACACTCGATCCATATTATTATCAGTCTTTGCGCAGTGCCGATGAAGATAATCTTCGTTACGAAAGAAGAATTGATGACTATGCCTGGAAACACGGAAGTCTCGGCCGCATCACGAATGCAACCATGGCCATCAACACAAACCTGAACCCGCAGGCACGTGCAAACGAGCAAAAGAGTCAGAAAAAAATTATCAACTCAGATTTACCGGAACAGGAAAAGCAATTCCTGCTGAATGATCCTAATGCGTATATCGACTTCGAAATTCCCTGGAGCCTGCGGATAAATTACAGCTTAAGTTATAGCCGGCCTATCCGAACTACCCGGACAATTAAAAACTTTACGCTTAATCAAACACTTCAGTTCTCGGGTGATCTATCACTTTCAACAGCCTGGAAGATCAATTTCAGTTCCGGGTACGATATTCAGAACAAAGCCTTCACGCAAACCAGTATCAGCTTAACGCGTGACCTTCATTGCTGGACAGCCTCATTAAACTGGGTTCCTTTCGGATATCTAACTTCCTATAATTTTACGATTCGCGTAAAAGCTTCCGTACTTCAGGACTTAAAAATGGAACGCAGAAAGCCGTTCACCGATAACTTATAATTTCTCAGCCTTTCGCTTCACGTTATTGTGAAACTCGGTGATTGCACGGGTATGAAAAACCGGATAAAGCACGCGGTCACGAATCCAGGAACCACTCGTATACCAGGTTTCATGCACTACCTCTGTTTCGCTTTCAGATACTTTGTTCAGTTGGATGAGTTGTGTACCAACAGATGCTCCGTTTTGAACGTAGCAGATTTTAATATGACACTGATCTTCATAAACATCCACAACCTCATGGCCAACTGCAAGGTGTGCAAGGTTAGCGAACAGATTTAGATTCAGAAAAATAAGCTGTCCGGATTCTATTCCGTGATACGTATCCTCCGGAAACGTAATTTGTTCACGCTTGCGCGAATACATCAAGCCAAATGAAACCATGTCCCCATTCCAGGTTTCCTGAGGGGAAATAGTCTTATAGGTCTCCCAAACCTTTTCAATAGAAGCGTGAATACGAAAAGACTTGATGTGTTTATGATACTGCCTGCCGTTAGCAGGGTCATAACAGAACGACTGAAGATCGGCAAGATGTGCTAACGTTTGAAGCTTGTTCTTGCGAAAAAGCCGGTGAACACTTTTCTGCTTAACGCGCAAAAAATCGATGACTGAATTTACTTCAGCCATCCTTCAACTTCTTGCAGCGTAGGATTCTGAACGTTCTCGAGCTTCAGCTTCTTACGCAATCCACCAATATCATTGAACAATTTTGAAGCTTTGATTGATTTCAGTTGCTCAACGGATTGGATGCCCATCTTTTGCAGAATCGGAAACAACTCTGCACGAATTCCAAGTTGCTGGGCATCCTGCTCCGTAAATCCTCCGCCCTGCTTCTCAGGTTTCATTTGCGGAAAGAACAACACATCCTGAATAGATGCTGAGTTTGTCATGATCATGGAAAGCCTGTCGATGCCCACACCCAATCCGGCAGTTGGCGGCATTCCGAACTCAAGCGCACGGAGAAAATCTTCATCGAGCGTCATCGCTTCTTCATCGCCACGTTTGCCGAGCTCCAACTGCTCTTCAAAACGCTTACGCTGATCGATCGGATCGTTCAGCTCAGAGAAGGCGTTACAAATTTCTTTTCCATTACAAACGGCTTCAAAGCGCTCTACAAGTCCAGGAGAAGTTCTGTGCTTTTTAGCAAGGGGTGACATCTCAACCGGATAATCCATAATGAATGTCGGCTGAATCAGCAACGGCTCGCACTTCTCGCCAAAAATTAAATCAATAAGCTTGGCTTTACCCATCGTATCATCTACCGGAACATTTAATGTTTTACAGGTTTCACGAAGCGATCCTTCGTCCATTTGAGAAATATCCACACCGGTAAAATGCTGAATCGCTTCAAACATGGTAAAGCGTTTCCACGGACGCTTAAAGTCAATTGCATTTGTTCCTACCTGAACAAGCGTTGTGCCATGAAGGTCAAGCGCAACTTTTTCGATCATCTCTTCCACAAGATCCATCATCCAGTAGTAATCTTTATACGCTACGTATAATTCAACTTGCGTGAACTCAGGATTATGAAAGCGCGACATCCCCTCGTTACGGAAATCTTTTGAGAATTCGTACACGCCATTATAACCGCCAACAATCAAACGCTTCAGATAAAGCTCATTCGCAATACGCAAATACAGCGTCATGTCTAATGAGTTATGATGCGTTTTAAATGGCTTAGCAGCAGCACCACCGTACAAAGGCTGCAGGATCGGAGTCTCCACTTCCAGGTACGCCTTATCATTCAAATAGGTGCGCATCGAATTCACTAACTTCGTACGCTTGATGAATGTATCGCGAACTTCAGGGTTCACAATCATATCTACATAGCGCATGCGGTACCGTTGTTCAGGATCGCTGAACGCATCATGCTTGTGTGCAACGCCCTGTTCATCCGTTGTTTCTTTTACAATCGGCAACGGGCGGAGTGATTTAGACAAAACCTTAAAATCAGTAACGTGAATAGAAATCTCACCGGTTTGTGTAGTGAAACCGTATCCCTTCACACCGATAATGTCACCTATATCAAGAAGCTTTTTGAATACGGTATTATAAA
>CAZHQP010000198.1:0-5655 GCA_964534735.1 uncultured Roseivirgaceae bacterium | reverse complement strand
TCAGCCTTCTGCAAGCTCAGGCTGACATTCTTTTTTATGAAGATAAGATCCACAACAGTACTCGCAGTAAAGCATAACGGCCAGGTTGCCATTGGTGCCGATGGTCAGGCTACCATGGGTAACACCATCGCCAAAAGCAATGTTAAAAAGATCCGTAAACTGCTGGAAGGGAAAGTTGTAACGGGCTTTGCCGGCTCAACCGCTGATGCATTTACATTATTAGATCGTTTTGAAGAAAAGCTGAACAGCTATGGCGGAAATATGAAGCGGGCAGCGATTGAACTCGCAAAGGACTGGCGCATGGACCGTTATTTAAGAAAACTGGAAGCCATGCTGATTGCTGCAAATAAAGAAGAGATATTGGTTCTTTCCGGAACAGGAGATGTACTTGAACCGGATAATGAGGTTGCGGCCATTGGTTCGGGGGCTATGTACGCACAGTCGGCCGCGATTGCTTTGAAGAAGCACGCACCGCATCTTTCAGCGGATGAGATCGTACGGGAGAGTCTGAACATTGCAGCGGATATCTGCATCTATACAAACCATAACCTGGTAATCGAAAAGCTCTAATTCAAATGAACATGAAAAAAAATATTTGCCTTGCAGTAAGCTTCGTTGTTCTTACGGTTTTTGGCGGCTATGCGCAGGAGGAACAAGAATTGCCTCTGGTTTATCAGCCAAGTGCTGAAAAACTTCATGACCTGGTGCACACCAAGCTGGAGGCACGGTTTGATTACAAAAAATCACAGATGCCGGGTAAAGTGTGGATCACCCTGAAGCCGCATTTTTATACTACCGATTCATTGATACTCGATGCGAAGGGCATGGATTTGCATCAGGTTCTGTTAGCGATCGATGTTGATTTAGACATATACAAAAAACTTCTTTACTCATATGATGGCTGGGTTATCCGCATCAAGCTTGACAAACAGTATGTGCGCAATGAAGAGTATACTGTGTATATCGAATACACGGCCAAACCGAATGATCTGAAAGTGAAAGGCAGCGCTGCGATCAACGATGCGAAAGGTTTATACTTTATCAACCCGACAGGGGCTGACAAGAGTAAGCCAACCCAGATCTGGACACAGGGTGAAACGGAATCTACTTCTGCGTGGTGCCCCACGATTGATAAGCCAAATCAAAAAAGCACGAGCGAGATGATCATGATCGTTCCGGACAAATATGTAACGCTGAGTAATGGAGCGTTAATAAACCAAACAAAAAATGCCGATGGAACGCGTACCGATCACTGGAAGATGGATCTTCCGCATGCGCCTTATCTATTCTTTATGGGTGTTGGCGACTATGCGGTGATTAAAGATTCTTATAAAGGCAAAGAAGTAAGCTATTATGTGGAGAAAGAATATGCACCGGTTGCCCGGAAGATCTTTGGGGATACACCCAACATGATTGCTTTCTTTGAAAAAGTTACCGGAGTTGCCTATCCATGGAACAAATATTCACAAATGACGGCCCGCGATTACGTAAGCGGAGCGATGGAAAACACAACCGCCACACTGCACGATGAGGGCGCTCAGCAGGATGCCCGGGAGCTCGTGGATGAAAATTCATGGGAAGGCACGATTGCACACGAATTATTTCATCAATGGTTTGGTGATTATGTAACGGCCGAGAGCTGGAGCAACCTTACCGTGAATGAATCTTTTGCAGACTATAGCGAGTATTTATGGATTGAGCACAAGTATGGTGCGGATGAGGCAGGCGCAGAGAACTTTACACAGATGCAACAGTATCTTGGCAATCCGGAAGAAGCTGAAAAAGACCTTGTACGTTTTTATTATGATGACAAGGAACAAATGTTTGACCTCGTGAGCTATCAAAAGGGCGGACGAATTCTTCATATGCTCAGGCAATTTGTAGGAGATAGCGCGTTCTTTAAAGGAATCAATAAATATCTTGTTACGAATAAGTTTGGAACGGGTGAAGCGCATCAGCTCAGGCTTGCCATGGAGGAGATTAGCGGCAGAGATCTTAACTGGTTCTTCAACCAGTGGTATTTCGGATCGGGTCATCCGCAGGTTGAGATCAGTTATGCCTATGATGACAACGCGAAAAAAGTTACTGTGACCATTAAACAATTGCAGGGTAATGACAATCTTTTTGAGATCCCGCTGGACATTGATGTTTATTCAGGCGCACAAAAAGTGCGGTATGCGGTTTGGCTGAAGGAAGCAACGCAATCCTTTACATTTCCCTACACAACAAAACCTGAGCTTGTAAATGTGGATGCGAACAAGTTTACACTTTGGCAAAAAACCGATAATAAAACCCTTGATAATTACATTCATCAATATAAATATGCCGGTAACTATCTTGATCGGAGAGAAGCTGTTCTCGCTGCATTGAAGCAAGCTTCCGATCCAAAGTCGGTTGAATTTCTGAAGCTGGCATTGAATGATAAATCCCCCCGAATGAGACGCGGCAACCTTGCACGGATCAATCCGGCAGACAAAGCATTGATGTCGGCATTGGAGCCGGGCATTGTAAATCTTGCCGAAACAGATAACTCTAAATTGGTAAAAGCGCAGGCTATCACCTTGCTTGGAAGCTTAAAGAAAGCAGAGTATGCTGAGCTTTTTAAAGCCGGGTTGACGGATTCTTCTTATAGCATTGCAGGCGCTTCCTTGCAGGCGTTAGCAGAAATTGATAAAGCTTCAGCGGTTGCGGAAGCACGTAAGCAAGGCGCGAAGCCTGCTAAAGGAGCCTTGAACACTGCTATTATGGAAGTGTACAAGCTTTCCGGATCAGAAGATCTTTTTATACCGATCACAGAGGATTACAAAAAGCAGCCGTGGTGGGTGAAGCTGAGTGGTTCTGAATCTTTGGCAACTTACCTTTCTCAATTGAAAAGTTCAGATAAGATCAGGAAAGGCGCAGATCTGATTGTGGACGTAAACAAAGATATTCCGGAAGAATATACAGCTCAAACCACACCGATGATCAACAAAGCGCTTCAGCTGATCATGGATAAGAAATCAGGCGATAAGAAACTTGTCGCTGAATTGGAAAAGAAAAAGCTTAAGTAGCTTCAGCTCCGTCCGGATCAGGCGTCTCAACAACAGGAGCCTGATCCAGCGGTGTGTCTTCCAGCAGAATCACAAAAGGTTTTAAGTGTTTGGTATAGGCGAGCAAAACCCGGATCACTCCCGTTATCGGTACAGCCAGGATCATTCCTGCAATTCCCAAAATCTTTCCGCCAATCAGTAAGGCAATAATTGCTGCCAGTGCATTAATGCTAACCTTTGATCCGGTAATCCGCGGGGTTATGAAATTTCCTTCCAGGAACTGGACGGTTGAAAAAATGGCAATCACACCCATCGCATACCATGCACTGTCTTTCGTGAGCAGCGCAAAAAGTGCAGGCAAAGAGGCAGCAATAAAAATTCCGACATACGGAATGATAATCAGGATACCCGATAATGCTCCAAAGAAAAATGCGTGGTCAATTCCTAAAATCAGCAACCCGATGGTATTGGCTACGCCCACAATCAGGCTTACCAGTAATAGCCCGGAGATATATCCCTTGAGCACAGTATCAATTTCTTTTTTCCATTTCAATTCTTCGTGGTGCGGCAGCAAACTGACAAAAAACTTTTTAAAGCGGTCGCGATAAATCAGAAAGAGGAAGATATAGATAGGGATCTGAA
Source organism: uncultured Roseivirgaceae bacterium (assembly GCA_964534735.1). Lineage (GTDB taxonomy): Bacteria > Bacteroidota > Bacteroidia > Cytophagales > Cyclobacteriaceae > UBA2336. The sequence goes on along the minus strand of CAZHQP010000198.1, from coordinate 1,984 downwards.
TGATCAGGGAAAGTGTAGCCGTAGTGGATAGCAAAAAATGAGTTGCGTACACCGTAACGCTTTTCAATGAATCCTTAATCATTCCGCTTTGATCATCTTCGGTGATTCCAAGTGTAGTTTGCACTTGCGCACTCACGGTATCAACCAGTGCCCGATAGCGACTCTCAAGATCAGGCAGATCCCCTGCGAGCCCGGAGAGCTGGTTACCGATTATCCAGATAATCCCGGTGAAAATCGCCAGGGAAAGAATCAGTACAATGACTACAGAGAATGTGGGTGAAAGCTTCTTTTCAAACCAGCTAACCATAGGCAGCAGTACAATCGACAGGAATGCGGCAATCAGCAGTGGGATTATAATGTCGGCTGCAAGCACCGTTCCGAGGATAGCTAACGTAATGATCACGAACAGCTTGTAGATATAGTCAAGTCTGTCGAACGGTTTTGAAACTTCCATGCTTAAAATTACTTTTAGGGGCTTTATAAAAGTACGATTAATATGAAAAACTACGGCATTGCAATACTATTTGTATTGACGGTTGGCTCCCTGCAGGCACAGGAACTATTCTCCAAGCGCGCGTATACGCGGCAGGATACATTACGCGGATCGATCACAAAGGAACGCGCATGGTGGAATCTTCAAAAGTACGACCTCTCGGTTTCGGTTAACATTGCTGCGAAATCTATCAAGGGAACAAATGTTGTGTCCTATAAAGTACTGGAAGAGAATAGTGTCATGCAGATCGATCTCCAAAACCCGATGAACATCGATAAGGTTACACAGGATGGCCAGACACTTACCGTGAAGCGTGATGGAAATGCACACTTCATTACACTTGCCAAGAAGCAGGTTGTGGGTAGTGAGAATAAGATAACGATTGAGTTTTCCGGTAACCCGACTGTTGCCAAGCATGCCCCGTGGGATGGCGGCTTTTCATGGGCAAAGGATTCAAACGGAAAAGATTTTGTGGCCACTTCCTGCCAGGGTATTGGCGCGAGCTTGTGGTGGCCTTGTAAAGACCATATGTATGATGAGCCTGAGAATGGGATGACCATCAATGTGAATGTTCCGGGAGATTTGATTGCTGTTTCAAACGGAAGATTAAAAAGTCAGAAAGCCGAGAAGGATAAAACCAAAACCTTTACGTGGGTAGTGGTTAACCCCATCAACAACTATGGCGTGAATATCAACATTGGTGATTACGCCAACTTTAAGGAAAAATATAAAGGTGAAAAAGGCTTGCTCGACATGGATTTCTGGGTATTGAAATCAGACCTTGAAAAAGCAAAAGAACATTTCAAGGATGCTGCCCGTACCATGGAAGCATTTGAATTCTGGTTTGGACCGTATCCGTTTTACGAAGACAGCTATAAGCTTGTGCAGGTTCCATACCTGGGTATGGAGCATCAAAGCTCAGTTACTTACGGAAACCAGTTTAAGAAAGGGTATTTAGGCGGAGACCTGAGCGGTACCGGCTGGGGCCTGAAATGGGATTACATTATTGTGCATGAATCCGGTCATGAATGGTTCGCCAACAACATCACATACAAGGACATTGCCGATATGTGGATCCACGAAGGCTTTACCATGTATTCAGAATGTTTGTTCGTTGAGAAATTTTATGGTAAGGAAGCGGGTGCAGAATACAGCCGGGGTGTTCGCTACAACATTGGTAACCAGGAACCGATCATCGGTAACTACAACCTCAATTCTGAAGGCTCGGGCGATATGTACAACAAAGGAAATGCATTGCTGCATACGCTCCGGCAGGTCGTGAATAACGATGAGACCTGGCGCGCGATGCTACGCGGGTTGAATAAGGAATTCTATCACCAGGTTGTTACTACGAAGCAAGTGGAGGACTATATCGCGAAAAGCCTGAACCTGAACCTTGCCGGCTTCTTCGATCAGTACCTTCGTGATACGCGCATCCCGGTGTTCGAATATGTAGCCCGAAACGGAAGCCTGTCTTACAAATGGTCAAAT
>CAZHQP010000197.1:0-5664 GCA_964534735.1 uncultured Roseivirgaceae bacterium | reverse complement strand
AGAAGATAACCAATTTTGTTTGGCAACGAACGGAAATACCAGATGTGTGCTACCGGCACCACCAATTCAATGTGGCCCATGCGCTCACGTCTTACCTTCTTCTCGGTAACTTCTACTCCGCAACGATCGCAGATAATACCTTTATAGCGAATGCGCTTATACTTTCCACAATGACATTCCCAATCCTTTACGGGACCGAAAATACGCTCGCAGAACAAACCACCCATCTCCGGTTTGTAGGTACGGTAGTTGATGGTTTCGGGCTGCGTTACTTCACCATGCGAACTTTCCAGAATAGATTCCGGAGAAGCTAAACTGATGGTGATCTTCGAGAAGTCGTTGTTGATCTTTTTATTTTTTCTGAAAGACATCTTATTAGTAGTTAGTCTTTAGTAATTAGTTATTAGTACCAGTTCTACATCTTGAGTCCTCAGTAACTATGTACTAAGGACTCAGGACTATCAACTTTCTTAATCCATCGTAATCTCCAATGCAAGACCACGCAATTCGTGAACAAGCACGTTGAACGACTCCGGAATATTCGGTTTCCTCATGTTCTCACCTTTCACAATAGATTCGTATGCTTTCGCACGACCAATCACATCGTCAGACTTGATGGTAAGGATTTCTTGCAGGATGTGCGATGCCCCAAATGCCTCAATCGCCCAAACCTCCATCTCTCCAAAACGTTGACCACCAAACTGTGCTTTACCACCCAATGGTTGTTGTGTAATCAGCGAGTACGGTCCGATTGAACGGGCGTGCATCTTATCATCAACCAAGTGACCCAGTTTAAGCATGTAAGCCATACCAACCGTTACCGGTTGATCGAACTTCTCGCCTGTTAAACCATCATACAAGTATGTACGGCCAAACTCAGGCAAGCCGGCTTCGGCCAACTCTGCTGAAACCTGATCGATTGAAGCACCATCAAAAATCGGAGTAGCATACTTGCGACCCAGTTTCTTACCGGCCCACGCCAATACAGTTTCAAAAATCTGACCCAGGTTCATACGAGAAGGTACACCGAGCGGATTCAAGCAGATATCTACCGGAGTCCCATCTTCAAGGAATGGCATGTCTTCTTCACGCACGATACGGGCTACAACACCTTTGTTACCGTGGCGACCTGCCATCTTATCTCCTACTTTCAGTTTACGTTTCTTAGCCACATAAACTTTAGCCAACTGCACAATACCTGCTGGTAATTCATCACCAACTTCCAGTGTAAAGCGCTCGCGCTTAAACTCACCAGAAATTACGTTACGCTTGTTCAAGTAGTTCTTCACCAGTTCAGATACAAGATCGTTGGTATGATCTTCTGTAGTCCAGCTTTCCAAACTTACATCGGCAATCAGATTTACCTCTTCAGGCACGTTGTAGTTACTCTCATCGCGGTAAATGTTCTTATCCGGGAAGAGGTTGTTCTCAAGCACTTTTGATGAGAACTTAACGCCTTTGCTGATTAACTCGTCACCAAACTTATGCTTCACACCTTGGCTGGTTTTACCAGTCAATAGTGTAGTAAGCTTTTTAATCATTTCAGCGCGTAACTCAGAAAGTTCTTTGCTGTAGCGATTCTTCAATGCATCTAATTCTTTCTTAGACTTGGTGCGGATATCTTTATCGCGCTTAGGTCTAGAGAAGAGTTTAGTATCGATAACCACACCTTTTAATGATGGAGGTGCTTTCATAGAAGCATCTTTCACATCACCGGCCTTATCACCAAAAATCGCACGAAGCAACTTTTCTTCTGGTGTTGGATCGGTTTCACCTTTAGGTGTAATCTTACCAATCAGAATATCGCCTTCTTTCACTTCCGCACCTATGCGAATGATACCATTCTCATCTAAGTGCTTAACTGCTTCTTCACTTACGTTCGGAATTTCAGAAGTTAATTCTTCTTCACCACGCTTGGTATCGCGTACTTCCAATTCAAACTCCTCTACGTGTATAGAAGTGTAAACATCATCGCGCACAACGCGCTCTGAAATTACAATCGCATCCTCGAAGTTATATCCCTGCCAAGGCATGTACGCCACCAACAGGTTGCGGCCCAAAGCCAACTCACCATTTGCAGTACCATATCCCTGACACAGTGGTTGACCCTTGCTGACCTTCTCACCTTTCTTAACAAGTGGTGTCAAGTTGATACAAGTATCCTGGTTGGTTCTTCTGAACTTAATCAGGCTGTAAGATTTCACTTCGTCATCGAAACGAACCACCTGCTGCTCTTCCGATACTTCGTAACGAACAACAATTTTCTTCGCATCAACAAATTCAACGGTTCCATTTCCTTCCGAAAGAATTAACGTGCGAGAGTCAAGGGCAATTCTTCCTTCCAAACCAGTACCTACAATAGGCGCTTCAGGGCGAATAAGTGGCACAGCCTGGCGTTGCATGTTCGAACCCATCAAGGCACGGTTAGCATCATCATGTTCCAGGAACGGAATCATAGAAGCTGCTATCGACACAATCTGGTTAGGTGCGATATCCATGTAGCGGATTTCTTTTGGCTCCACTACCGGGAAATCACCTTCGAAGCGAGCCTTGATGCGCTCGTCTTCAATTTCACCGTTCGACTTTATTTTAACATTCGCCTGCGCGATGTTGTGCGTATCTTCTTCTTCGGCTGTCAGGAAAATTACCTCTTTACCTTTCACTTTACCGCTCTCTACCTTGCGGTAAGGAGTTTCGATAAAGCCCATCTTATTTACTTTGGCATGAACGCAGAGTGATGAAATCAAACCAATGTTCGGACCTTCAGGAGTTTCGATGGTACACAAACGACCATAGTGTGTATAGTGAACATCTCGCACTTCAAAACCGGCACGTTCTCTTGAAAGACCGCCTGGGCCCAGGGCCGACATTCTACGCTTGTGTGTAATCTCAGCCAGCGGATTGGTTTGATCCATGAACTGAGATAGCTGGTTAGTTCCAAAGAACGAGTTGATAACCGAAGACAATGTACGCGCGTTGATCAGATCAACCGGTTTGAAATCTTCATTATCGCGAACGTTCATTCTTTCTTTGATGGTTCTGGCCATACGGGCAAGACCAACACCAAATTGAGAATACAACTGTTCACCTACTGTTCTTACACGTCTGTTGCTCAAGTGGTCAATATCATCCACTACAGCTTTAGAGTTAATTAAGCCGATCAGGTATTTTACAATCAGAATAATATCTTCTGTGGTTAATACGCGCTGATCAAAGCTAAGATCAAGGCCTAGTTTTTTGTTGATTCTGTAACGACCAACTTCACCTAAGTCATAACGCTTTTCACTGAAGAACAAGCTCTGGATAATATCACGAGCAGTTTGTTCATCTGGTGCTTCTGTATTTCTAAGTTGACGGTAGATTTGTTCAACCGCTTCTTTTTCAGAGTTTGAATTATCCTTGGCCAGTGTGTTAAAGATGATATGGTAATCGGCTACGTTTACATCTTCGCGATGCAGGATAATTGATTTTACACCTGACTCAATGATTACATCTACATCTTCGGCAGATAAAACATGGTCACGTTCCAACAATACCTCGTTACGGTCGATAGAAACTACTTCACCAGTATCTTCATCCACAAAGTCTTCTGTCCAGGTTTTAAGAACCCGAGCAGCAAGTTTGCGACCTACCGTTTTCTTAAGTGTATTCTTGTTGGCTTCAATTTCTTCGGATAAACCAAAGAGATCAAGAATATCTTTATCAGTACCATAACCAATTGCACGAAGCAATGTGGTAACCGGGAATTTCTTTTTACGATCGATGTACGCATACATAACTGCGTTCACATCGGTTGCGAATTCAATCCAAGAACCTTTGAATGGAATGATACGGGCGGAGTAAAGTTTCGTTCCGTTAGTGTGTTTACTCATGGCGAAAAACACACCTGGCGAACGGTGTAATTGCGATACAATTACACGCTCAGCGCCATTAATTACAAACGAACCTTTCTCAGTCATGTATGGGATGTTACCCAAAAACACTTCCTGTTCAATGGTTTGAAAATCTTCGTTATCCTCGTCATTACAAGTAAGACGGAGTTTCGCTTTAAGCGGAACAGAGAATGTTAAACCGCGGTCGATACACTCATCGACATTGTATTTGGGTGGGTCGATGGTATAATCCACAAACTCGAGCACGAAATTTTCGCGTGAATCGGAGATGGGGAAGTTCTCTGCAAATACTTTGAAGAGGCCTTCGTTCTGTCTTTTTTCTGCAGGCGTTTCGATCTGCAAAAAATCTTTAAAGGATTGAAGTTGAATATCGAGAAAATCTGGATACTCAAGAACCTTCTCTATTGAAGAGAAGTCAATCCTGTTATTTAGTGTTGTCTTCTTTGCCAAGGTACTTCTTCGTTTAAATTTCCTGGACTAGACTAATCCGTTACTACATTATTCGGGTATAGTGTTTTGCACACTATAAATAGGGAAAGACCCCAGGTCCAATTTAATGGATCTGGGGCCTGATTTCCGATAAGACGCTACCCTTCGTCTTCAAGAAGATTACTTCAACTCAACTTCGGCACCAGCCTCAACAAGTTGCTTCTTAAGATTTTCAGCTTCGTCTTTAGGTAAGCCTTCTTTGATAGTTTTAGGAGCTCCGTCCACTACGTCCTTAGCTTCTTTCAAGCCAAGACCTGTTAATTCTTTTACAAGCTTAACAATCTGAAGTTTGTTAGCACCTGCAGCCTTCAATACTACATCGAAGTTAGTTTTTTCAGCAGCAGCAGCGCCACCAGCAGCAGGACCAGCAGCTACAGCTACAGCAGCAGCAGCAGGCTCAATGCCATAAGTTTCTTTAAGGTAAGAAGCTAATTCATTTACTTCTTTAACGGTAAGTTCTACCAGTTGATCGCCAAGAGATTTTACGTCAGCCATGATTTGTAAGTGTTTAAAATTCTGTTTTTAGTTTTGTTTTCTTTCTTCCAGAGCCTTTACCAGACCTGCAACAGTTTGTTTGCCGCTTAACAAAGCAGACAATACATTCTTGGCAGGAGATTGTAGCAAGGAAATAACATCGCCAATGAGTTCGTTTTTAGATTTCAACTCAACCAGCGTATTCAGGTTTTCCTCTCCGATAAACAGAGTGGATTCGATGGAGGCACTTTTAAAACCTGGTTTGCCTGCCAATTTTATTCTGTACTCAGAAATAACTTTTGCCGGAGCATTGCCTACCTCTTTCGAGAAGATTACGCCTGAAAAGCCTTTTAGTGTACCAAACAGTTCTTCGTAATTACCTTTTTGCTTTTCCAATGCTTTGCGGATAAGCGTGTTTTTATAAACACGGTACTCCACGCCTGCCTTGAAACACAGTCTGCGAAACGCATTGATTTGCGCAACAGTCAGACCGGAAGCATCGGTAATATAAAAGTGGTTGTTCTGAGAAAACTTCTCAGCCAACTCTTCAATAATTTGCCCTTTTTCTTCCCTGGTCATTGCTTTTATTTTTTAGACCTATACAACCGAATTCTTATCCACTATTATTCCAGGACTCATCGTGGAAGACAGGGAGATACTTTGAATGTATGTACCCTTCGATGAAGCTGGCTTTAACTTAACCACCGTGTTTATAAGTTCAGCAGCATTGTCTTTAATCTTGTCTGCGCTGAAGGAAGCCTTACCTACACTGGCGTGAATAATTCCTTGTTTATCAATTTTGAAGTCA
>CAZHQP010000196.1:0-5671 GCA_964534735.1 uncultured Roseivirgaceae bacterium | reverse complement strand
GTTCACAAAGAAATTAAATAACCATGGCAAAGAAAGTAGTTGCATCGTTAAAGAAGACTGACGGAAAGAGCTATGCGAAAGTGATCCGTGCAGTGAAGTCTGAGAAAACAGGCGCTTACACATTCAAAGAAGAGATCGTAGCAGCTGACCTTGTAAAAGAGGTTTTGGCTAAGAAATAAGCTGATCATCAGTTTCAGTTAGGAAAAAGTCCCCGCGCGGGACTTTTTTATTGCCGGTCCTGTCCCTTTTACATGGTTTGTGTCCACACAAACCATGATGTCAACATCGTGGGTCTGTGACGACACAGACCACGGAAAAGTGGGCCGCGAATTTTATTTTCACTAAGTTGTACCATGGCATTTTTAGGCGGACTATTCTCGAAAGAAAAAAAGGAATCACTCGATAAAGGGTTGCAGAAAACCAATGAAAGCTTCTTCGGAAAGCTGGGCAAGGCATTGGTTGGGAAGTCAACCGTTGACGATGAAGTGCTCGACAATCTCGAGGAGATCCTGGTTTCTTCCGATGTAGGAGTGGGCACAACCGTCAAAATTATTGAACGCATCCAGGCACGCGTTGCCCGCGATAAATATTTAGGTGCTGCCGAGCTTGATAAAATTCTGAAAGAAGAAATCGCTGCCCTGCTTTCAGAAAATCATTCCGAAGATTTAAAAGATTTTTCGCTTACCGAAACCAAAAAGCCCTACGTGATTATGGTTGTTGGAGTAAACGGTGTTGGAAAAACAACCACCATTGGCAAACTTTCCTCTCAATTTAAAAATGCCGGACATAAAGTTGTATTGGGCGCTGCCGATACATTCCGTGCTGCAGCGGTTGATCAACTCAAGCTTTGGGGTGAACGCGTGGGTGTTCCGGTAATCAACAGAGGAATGAACACCGATCCTTCCGCAGTAGCATTCGATACGGTGAAAGCAGGCGTTGAGGAAAATGCAGACGTAATTATTATTGACACGGCCGGCCGGCTTCACACGAAAGTCAACCTGATGGAAGAGCTTTCAAAGATCAAGCGGGTAATGCAAAAAGTTATTCCTGATGCACCGCACGAAGTTCTATTAGTGCTCGATGGCAGCACCGGCCAAAATGCGGTTATCCAGGCACGTGAATTTACCAAAGCAACGGATGTTACTGCATTAGCGATTACCAAGCTTGACGGCACAGCCAAAGGTGGCGTGGTAATCGGTATCTCCGATGAGTTTAAAATTCCTGTAAAATATATTGGCGTGGGCGAAAAGGTCAACGACCTGCAGGTATTCAACAAAACCGAGTTTGTTGATTCGCTGTTTAAAAAACTATAAGCAGCCTTATTCCATCGGAATATTCTTTTCAATGACTTTCCGGATCATCCGTTCTTTTGAAGGCAACGGGATGCGGAACATGAGGTAATAATTAAATCCCCAGGTATTGTTTTTATAGGTTTTGCCAAAGCCCGGAACATCGTGAGGAATAAACCCCCGGGAAGCATCCGTATTCAATCCGAATTTATACCGGGCCGTGTAGCCCATCCAGAAAAACTTGAACATCCTTACTTTTAAACCGGTGGTGAGCTCAAACCAATTTGCTTTAACATCAGTGTTCCGATAAGAGTCGGTGCTGGTTCCCCACACGTCATCTTCGGATGTAATGGTTAACCACTCCGAAAACTTTCCATGTCCATACCGGCCACCAATAAAAAACATGTTCTTCTCAGGATCTTTTTTCAGAAAGTTTACATCCACCCCTGCTCTAAAGTAATTACCTCCATTGATATACTCTTCTAAATCTGTTTTCAGATCACGTTCCCAGTGCCCCCACTCAATCGCCAGATAATATCGCGAGAAATCAATGTCTGCATTAACCTCATAGCCCAGGAACTTGGAATCTGTAAAAGATCGAATCGGTGAAATAGCATCAAAACCCAACCGAACACCCGTAGGCATATAGCTGATCTTTGGCTTCAGCAGGGTATCAAGCTTCTCCAGCTCTTTCTTTTGCTGCGCAAAGCAGAAAACCGGAATCAGCGCAAGCAATATGTTAATTATAGATCTCAATGTTGGTAAATCTTCCTTTATCTAAATTTCTTCGCACAACGCGTACAGAATCAAATGTTGTTCTGAGCACCTTAAGATCGTATTGAAGCCGCTCGCTGCCACATTCTTCTGATACAAACCGTACCTCTGTTTTATAGCCAACCGTAAGGATCAGCGTATCGCCTCTTATATTATTAAATGTAAAGCGGGTTGAGTCCGCGTAGGGATTAACCAGAAGAGTTATATCAGAAGATAAACCCGCAGAAGGAATGATATTAACCGTGTCCGGATCATCAAGATAAAAAACCCCGTTTGTTCCCAACGCTTCAATGTTCTGAAGTGTTACTGTATCCTCCAGTCCATCCGACAGTTTTTTAAAGTTAATGACGAGGCCATTATCCGCTCCGCGAAGACAAATATCATTATCAAGACATGAGCCGAGCAGGACACAGATCAGCAGTACTCCACACCATTTTAACATTGGCTGTAAAGATAGGTTTTGCCGTGTAAGGCAAAATCTGTACCCCGTTTATTTTTAGTAAATTTGCAGTCTGAAGCGGGGATTTGACGTGAAAACAAAGGGAAATAGCAAAACAAAGGTGAATATTGTAACACTGGGTTGTTCTAAAAACCTGGTGGACTCAGAAGTACTGCTCACGCAACTGCGGGGCAACGGTATTGATGCCGTTCACGAATCTGAAAAGGATGATGCCAATGTAGTGGTGATCAACACCTGCGGGTTCATTGATAACGCCAAGCAGGAATCAATCGATACCATCTTGCGCTATGTAGATGCCAAGGAAGAAGGGATCGTGGATAAAGTTTACGTTACCGGATGTCTTTCCGAACGCTATAAAGATGATCTTGAAAAAGAAATTCCGGATGTGGATGCGTGGTTCGGAACACGTGATCTTTCCCGGATTTTAAAAACCTTTCGCGCTGACTACAAGCACGAGCTTGTGGGTGAACGCATTCTTACCAATCCAAGTCATTACGCCTATCTGAAAATCTCAGAAGGCTGTGATCGGCCGTGTTCATTTTGTGCGATCCCGTTAATGCGCGGAAAGCATGTTTCACGACCGATTGAAGAACTGGTTAAAGAAGCAAGGCATCTCGCTAAAGGCGGAACGAAAGAGCTGTTATTGATCGCCCAGGACTCAACGTATTACGGACTTGATCTGTATAAAAAGAGAAATCTTTCCGAGTTGATGAAAAATCTTTCGGATGTGGAGGGTATTGACTGGATTCGGTTGCATTATGCATTTCCTGCAGGCTTCCCAATGGATGTGTTGGATGTAATGGCTGAGCGTCCGAACATTTGTAAATATCTTGATATTCCATTGCAGCACGGATCAACCAATATGCTGAAGATCATGCGCAGAGGAATTACACGTGAAAAAACAGAAGATCTTATTCATACGATTCGTGAAAAGGTGCCGGGCATTGCAATACGCACCACGATGATTGCCGGTCATCCCGGAGAAACGGAGCAAGAGTTTCAGGAGATGATGACCTTTATTGAAAAGATGCGGTTCGAACGCTTGGGTGTATTCGGATATTCGCACGAAGAAAATACACACGCACATTCCATGGCCGATGATGTTCCGGCTGAAGTAAAACAGGAACGAATCGATACGGTGATGGAACTGCAGCAAGGAATTTCATTAGAGCTTAATCAGGCCAAGATCGGAAGTATTCAAAAAGTACTGATCGATAAGAAAGAAGGTGGTGAATTTATCGGCCGCACGGAGTTTGATTCGCCTGAAGTTGATAACGAAGTACTCATTGCAGCTGACAAAAACTACCTAAGAATCGGTGATTTTGTGAACGTTAAGGTAACTCAGGCCACGGAGTTTGACCTGACCGGAGAGGTTGTGTAATTTCAGGAACTTTATCGCGTAATTGCCGTTATGCGGTATAGCTATCCAAACCCATAGGCCCGGCTGATATGCAGGTTGACAAAATTCCGTTCGCTGAAACAAATTCATTCACTTCATTTTTTCTCGATTATATCGGAAAGAGTGAGCAGCTCAAAAAATTCTATGGCCGTTTTCCGGAGGCAAGTAATTTTAAAGATCAGCTTACAGAAAAGTCAGTCTCATTCCCCAAACAGAACCGGGAAGTGTTGGTTAACACGCTTCAGGATCAATACAAAAATTATACAATCACCGATGCGGTAAAAAATAACCTCGAAGCATTACGTTCCGATAAAACATTTACCGTAACAACCGGGCATCAGCTTAACATTTTTACAGGTCCGCTTTATTTTATTTACAAGATCGTAACGGTTGTCAATGCCTGTAAACAATTAAAGCAGGCGTATCCGGAGAACACTTTTGTTCCGGTTTACTGGATGGCTTCTGAAGATCATGACTTTGACGAGATCAAATATTTCAAGCTTAACGGCAAGAAATATACCTGGGACAGCAAGCAGACGGGTGCTGTCGGGCGATTCAATCCAAAAGAGCTTGAGGCGCTTTTAAAAGAACTCCCGGATGGACTTTCCATCTTTCAAAAAGCCTATTTAAAGCATAAGACTTTAAGTGAGGCCGTTCGCTTTTATGTAAACGAGCTTTTTGGTTCAGAGGGTGTTGTGGTAGTGGATGCGGATTCAAAAGCTTTGAAAACACTTTTCAAAGAAGTGATACGAGGTGATGTGTTTGATCACACACCCAACAAGCTTGTTACTGCAACAAATGCTGAACTGGAAAAGGCTGGCTACGAACCACAAGTTCATGCACGTGAGATCAATTTCTTTTATCTCGATAAAGATCTCCGGACAAGAATTGAAGAAGAAAACGGCACATATAAGCTTGTAGATTATGAACAGTCTTTTTCCAAAAAAGAAATTGAAGCATTGATTGAAACTTCGCCTGAAAAATTCAGTCCGAATGTAATTCTGCGGCCGCTTTACCAAGAAGTTATCCTTCCTAACCTTGCCTATGTTGGTGGACCATCAGAAGTAGTGTATTGGCTTCAACTGAAAGAAGTATTTACGCAGTATAAAACACCCTTCCCGATCCTGATGCCTCGCAATTTTGCAATGGTGCTGGATGCTCCTCTTGTACGGAAGCTTAAAAAAACCGGGCTAGAGCTTAACGAATTATTTTTCGAAAAGAATTACCTGTTCAATCACTTTGCGGTAAAGTTCTCACGCAATAAGATCAGGCTCAACGGAGAGAAGGAAGCCATCCAGAGTTACTTTCAAACCATTCGTCAGCAAGCGGAAGCATTTGATAAGACACTTGGTCCAATGGTAGCCGCTGAAACCCAGCGCGCGATTAAAAGCCTGGAGAAAATCGAACACAAAATGCTTCGGTCTGAGAAACGTTTTCAGTCTGATAAGCTTCAGCAGGTAGAGGCTGTGAAAGACGCATTGTTCCCGAATGGAAGCTTACAGGAACGTACGGATAATTTTCTGAACTTCTATTTACAGGATCCTCAGTTCATCCAAAAATTGCTCACGCATTTCAATCCGTTTGATTTTCGCTTTACGGTACTTTCATATAATGACTAAAAAAGAGCTGAGATCGCTATACCTTCAAAAACGCAATGCGTTATCCGAAGCAGAATACAGTCAATTAACATTTAAGCTTTATCAGAATTTCTTCAGCGTAGTTGACCTGTCATTCATTCGCACGTTACAC
>CAZHQP010000195.1:0-5692 GCA_964534735.1 uncultured Roseivirgaceae bacterium | reverse complement strand
GGCTTCGATAAGGTGATCATGCTGGCAGGCGGTGTTGGTTATGGCAAAGAAAAGGACAGTAAAAAAGAACACTTAAAAGCCGGAGATAAAATTGTGCTGATGGGTGGCGATAACTATCGCATTGGTATGGGTGGTGCCGCGGTATCATCCGTAACAACAGGGCAGTTTGAAAATGCCATTGAGCTGAATGCGGTTCAGCGCTCAAATCCTGAAATGCAGAAGCGAGTCAGCAATGCGATTCGGGCAATGGTTGAATCTTCTGAGAATCCAATTGTATCGATTCACGATCATGGTGCAGGGGGGCATTTGAATTGCTTCTCGGAATTGCTGGAAGAAACAGGCGGCATTATCGAAATCGATAAGCTTCCGGTTGGCGACACTACCCTTTCGGATAAAGAGATTATCAGCAACGAATCACAGGAACGCATGGGCATTGCCATTCATGCGAAAGATGTTGATATGCTGCAGCGGATTTCTGAACGTGAACGTGCACCGATGTATGTGGTGGGAACAGCAAGCGGAGACGGTTCATTTAAATTCATCGACAACAAGAAGAAAACTACCCCGGTTGACTTAAAGATCAGTCATCTCTTCGGATCGTCACCAAAAACGATTCTGCAGGATAAAACATTGCCGAATACTTTTTCGGGCATCACGTATGATGTAAATAAATTTCAGGAGTATCTCGAACAGGTATTACAATTAGAAGCCGTTGCGTGTAAAGACTGGTTAACAAACAAAGTTGACCGGTGTGTTACCGGTCGCGTAGCTACACAACAAACGTGCGGTCCGATTCAGCTTCCGCTGAACAACGTTTCCGTAATGGCGCTCGACTTTATCAGCAACAAAGGCATTGCTACCGGAATTGGTCATGCACCAGGTGCTGCACTGGTTGATCCGATTGCGGGAAGCAAGATGGCAATTGCCGAATCGTTGCTTAATATTATCTGGACTCCACTTACGCACGGATTGAAAGGAGTTTCGCTAAGTGCAAACTGGATGTGGCCAACAAAAACTGCGGGAGAAAAAGCCCGTTTGTTTGCAGCGGTTGAAGCGGTAAGTGACTTCGCCTGCAAGCTGGGAATTAATATTCCGACAGGAAAAGATTCACTGTCAATGACACAAAAATATCCGAATGGTGAAACAGTTGATTCACCGGGTACAGTTATAATTTCTGCAGTAGCCGAATCAGGTGATATCCGTAAAACGGTTTCACCGGATCTTGAACCGATCGCTGGTTCATCATTGCTTTACATCGATTTTTCCAAAGATGATTTCAAATTAGGCGGAAGCAGCTTTGCGCAGATTGTAAATCAGCTGGGCAAAGAGGCACCGACTGTTACTGATGAAAACTTTTTTGTAAAAGCCTTTAGTGCAGTTCAGGAATTGATTCAGTCAGAACTTGTACTTGCCGGACACGATATTTCCTCCGGTGGACTGATCACTACATTGCTTGAAATGTGCTTTCCTGTACCAAACGTTGGGATGAACATCAGCACAAAAGAATTAGATGATGATCTGATTAAAGCACTTTTCAATGAGAACCCGGGGATTGTTATCCAGATAAAAGATGAGTCTGCCAAGATAGCGTTACAAAAGAATGGAATTGCATTTAAAGAGCTGGGCAAGGTTTCTAACGAGCGTAAATTAACAATTAACAATTTGCAATTGGCAATTGACAATTTGAGAGATACATGGTTCCATACTTCTTACTTATTAGATAAAATCCAGCGCCCGAAAGGTCATGCAGAAACACGCAAGCAAAACATTTTCAAGCAACCGTTGGAATACAAATTCCAGCCAAAGTTTGACGGCAAGCTTTCTACACACAACCTTGATCCAAAGCGCAGAACATCAACCGGAATAAAGGCTGCCATCATTCGTGAGAAGGGTGTGAACAGTGACCGTGAAATGGCGTACGCACTTTACGTTGCCGGATTTGATGTAAAAGATGTTCACATGACCGATTTAATGACCGGTCGTGAAGATTTGTCTGAGGTTAATCTGATCGTATTTACTGGTGGATTCTCAAATTCAGATGTGCTGGGTTCTGCCAAAGGTTGGGCGGGTGCATTCCTGTACAATCCAAAAGCAAAAGCAGCACTGGATAATTTTTATAAGCGAGAAGACACTTTGAGCTTAGGCGTTTGCAATGGCTGTCAGTTAATGATGGAGATGGGCTTGCTCTACCCGGATTGGAAAGAAAAGATGCATCACAACGGGTCAGGTAAATTTGAATGTACATTTATCAACCTGACGATTCCAAAAAAAAACAATTCAGTGATGTTGAAGAGTTACGAAGGTGCGCGACTTGGAGTTTGGCTTGCACATGGTGAAGGTCAGTTTGTGTTGCCTGCCGATAAATCGAAATATGAAGTAGCCGCAAACTACACGTATGGTCAATATCCTGGCAACCCGAATGATTCAAACTTTGCGGTTGCTGCGCTTAGCTCACGAGATGGAAGGCATTTGGCAATTATGCCGCACATTGAACGCTCATTATTCCCGTGGAACTGGCCGCACTACCCTGCTGATCGCAAAAAAGATGAAGTGGGCCCATGGTTTGAAGCGTTTGTCAATGCGCGCGAGTGGATTAAGGCAGCTGTTAAAGCTTAGCACTTTTTTGATTTAAAAAATCAATGGCTCTGCAAGAGCCATTTTTATTTCATCATTAGTCAGAGCTTTGAGAATTATAAGGGCACGTTCACGTCAAGTAGATTCATAAATATCATACAAATACAGCAAGTATCAGGTGGTGTACAGTTACCAAACGGTATATCTTGCTTTCACTTTCAATATGATTCCACATCAAGACATAAGTAATTATGAAGTCCGGTCTTTAATCCGGAAAACACATATTGTATTAGCTGGAAATTTAAAGCTTAAAATATTCGGAAAGCTTTCGTGTGCTTCCGGAAAAAGGATGAAGAAACAAAACCGGGTGTTTTTCGAATCGGTACACGAGATTCTGGAAAGAGATTTCAGACCGTGCGGGCATTGTATGAAAGCAGACTATAAAAAGTGGAAAGATGGATCTGTTTAACGAGAAGCAGCAGAATTTATTACCGTTTGATGGTGAAGCTCAATACTTCGGGAAAGTATTCAGTTTAAAAGAAGCAAATGAATACTACGATGTTCTTTTTAATACCATCGAATGGCGTAATGATGAAGCCAATATGTTTGGCCGGCATATCATTACCAAACGAAAGGTAGCGTGGTATGGTGATTCAATTTATCACTACACGTACTCGAATGCAACCAAGCTGGCGTTACCCTGGACAAAAGAATTGCTGAAGCTTAAAGAAATAAGTGAGCGGTATACCGGTGCAGTATATAATTCTTGTCTGCTAAACTTATATCACGATGGCAGTGAAGGCATGGCCTGGCACAGCGATGATGAAAAGATGCTCGCGAAAGATTCCAGCATCGGATCCTTAACATTTGGTGCAGAGCGGAAATTTGCCTTCCGACACAAAGCTCTTGATCGCAAAGTGGAAGTTTTCCTTGAGCACGGCAGTCTGTTGGAGATGAAAGGCACTACCCAGGAGTATTGGCTTCACCGGTTGCCTCCTACCAAAAAGGTTACCCGGCCACGCATCAACCTCACGTTCAGGTTGATGAATAGCACTCAGAAGTAGCTACTCACTATTCCTGGCAGATCATTTATTAGGGTCGTGGGAATGAAGAAAAGAAGTTGCGTAAATGAAACAGCCCTATCTTTTTATAAAACAAACGTTACTTCATTGACTTAAGTCATTGGTCAAAAATGACTTTATTGTATCAGTACCTGTTGCCATTACCAGATTAACCTTAATTAACATCTTCGTACATCGGGTAGTTATAAATTACATTAACCAAACTAACTACCTATGAAAAAACTGATTGGCGTTGCTCTTTTTTGTTCATTTGTAATTGTCCATACAAGTGAAGCCCAAACAAAAGCTGATTCAACTCAATTAATCCTTCAACGTTATGTTCACTATTGGGGCATTGAAGAAAAAATCTCCGACAACACGCTAACAAAGTTATCTTTTTGGCTTGACAGTGCTGAGAATAAACAACTGTCCCCTAAAACAAGGATTACAAGCTACCAGAAATTGTACAGCGGATTGAACGAAGCATTTCAGGATACAGACATACAGCAAGCCATACCCATGTACGCAAGCATGTCTTTTGCAAATAACGCCAAGCTGGAATGGATGACTGAGCCTAAAAAATTCACAGCGGATGGTCAGCTTGGTTCAGTGAAAAAAATAGGAAGCGGCTCAGTGGCTATTATTGCCATTGCCGCACCGAGCTACGATGGCCGGGAATTTCTAAAAATTATTGAAGCCTTTAAAGATATCTGCACATTTTGGGTTATTACTTTACCGGGCTCAGGGGGCACTGCGCCTTATAAGTTGCCTGAGCAAAAGAGTATTGCTTCACGCGCCTGGCTTTCAAATGTTGTTACTGGCATACAAGCGCTAATAAAAAAAGAAAAAATAAATCAGTTCTACCTGCTCACACACAGTTTTTCCTTTCCGGTTACACTTCTCCTGAATGAAACTCCACTAAAGAGCAGCATTCTCGGTGCAATAAGTCTGAGAAGCCGGGTATCAGAAATTCATATCCCGATGAAAGCCGAGAGCACAGAAGAAATAAAGCATCGGCTCAATTATCGTTTTCCGATAGGCGATTTTACGCGAGCAAATTTTGCCTTAGGCACGACATTTTCAAACAAAGAAGCATTTGACATGGAAATGGTTAAGTCAGCTTTCAATCAATTAAATTCATTAACCTCATCTTATATTCATGCCCGGTATTTAGACGAAGCAAGCACAGTCGACATCAACGATTATCTACCTAAGATTAACTATCCGATACTAATAATAAATCCACTGTATGATCCGGCAATACCGGCACAGGTTATAATGAACAACCGAATGGAGCAAGCATCGTGGCAAAAGGTTAAAATAAATAACCCGAATGCTTCATTGCATCTTTCCTTCATACAAGCAAGAGACTTTTTCTTTGTTGAAAATTCAAATGAGATCAATCGTCAGTTGTTCTCGTTTATCAATAAAGATTACTCTTCATTTGATGCAAAAGCAAAACCGACAGATGTTGTAATGGCGAGCCCGGGTGCATCCATATCACAAACCTTCAGCAATACAGATGTAACAATTAACTATTCAATGCCGGCTGTTAAAAATCGCGCCATTTTTGGAAGCCTGATTCCATACGGAAAACTTTGGCGGGCAGGTGCCAATGAAGGCTCAGAAATAACATTTACACGAGATGTCAAAATTAACGGGAGTGTTCTTAAAAGCGGCAGCTACACCTTGTTTGTAATCCCGGAAGAAACTGAATGGACGTTTATCTTCAATAAGATAACCAGGCAATGGGCAACTTCTCAATACAATGAAAAATTCGATGCCTTGCGCGTAAAGGCTAATATCGAAACAATTGGCAAGCAGGAACGACTAACTTATAATTTTGAAAACCTGACCGACAAGTCGGTCGAGCTTGCATTGTCATGGGACACAAAGAAAGCAACGCTCAATCTTGAAGAAGTATTCACAAAACCGTATGCCGATTCCCGGATAACAAATCTTCCGTGGAAGCTGATTTTAAAGGACAGCATCGGAGACGCCCGGAATAAAACAATTGCCGATGGGAAAGCACTTTCTTACTACTACGACAAAAAAAC
>CAZHQP010000194.1:0-5695 GCA_964534735.1 uncultured Roseivirgaceae bacterium | reverse complement strand
AGTCGGAAGGTAAGGCAGTACGTTTCAATGAATCAGATGTGCGCCCGATGGGCCGTACCGCAGCCGGGGTTAGAGGAGTTACGCTGGACAACCCGCTCGATAAAGTTATCGGAATGGTGTGCATTACGCGTCCGGATGCGAACCTGCTCGTGGTGTCGGAGAAAGGCTATGGAAAACGTTCATCGATCGATGACTACCGTGTAACGAAACGTGGGGGCAAAGGTGTAAAAACAATTAATGTTACCGATAAAACTGGCAAACTTGTTGCCATTAAAGAGGTAACTGATAAAGACGAACTGATGATCATTAACCGTTCAGGGATTACCATCCGCATTGAAGTAGAAGAACTTCGTGTTATGGGCAGGGCTACACAAGGCGTAAGACTGATCAAACTAAATGAGGATGATCACATTTCTTCTGTGGAGAAAATCCAGAAAATTGACCTCGAACAAAACCAATAATCGAATTTTAAATTTTACTAGAATGAAAAAACTACTTCTGATTTTGCTGCTAATCCCGGTTTTCGTGTTTGGGCAGAAAGCCCCCAAGCCGAACACCAAAAAGATCCTTTCTCTTTACCAGGAAGGAAAGTACAAGGAAGCTAAAGAGCAAGCTGATATAACAGTAGCGGATCCAAAAATCGGAACGGACGCTTATGCGTGGTACTATCGCGGATTGGTGTATGCAACCCTGGACACGATTCCGGATGCAGCTTTGCATGGCCTTGATCCGGAGCCGCTGAAAGTTGCCGTTGAATCCTTTAAAAAAGCAGAAGACCTGAATAAGAAAAAAGACTCAGAACTTTTTATTCTTGAGCCGGGTGCAGTTGTTCCGACCCAAAAGAGCGCACAACTTGAGTTGTTATCCAATTATTACCTCGCAAAAAGCAGTAAGTTGATGCAGGCAGATCAGCCTGAATACGATGCAAGTTATGCGCAGGGTGCTAAAAGCCGGTACGTATTTGAAAACGCCATGACTAAATATGGCAACGATACACTGGCATATTATGTTCAGTCACTGGCTGCGCTGAACAATACCCGTTATGATTCAGCTGCTGAAGCTGCGTTAAAGTATCTCGAAAAGGGAGGTCAGTCATCCGATATTTACCTGATTCTGTTCCAGATTTACAACGATAAGGGTGATAAGGAAAAGGCATTAGCAGTTTCCAAGGAAGCCCGCGCCAAGTTTCCGTTTAAAGAAGATTTTGCCAAGAATGAATTGAGTGTTTATTTGAGCACAAAACAATACGATGCAGCAAAAGCAATGGTGGAAGAACAGGTCAAAACTGATCCGTCTCCGCAAAGCTATTACATGCTGGGTGAGCTTAATCGTGAATTGAAAAATATTCCGGAAGCAATGACCGCATTAAAGAAAGCACTTGAGCTTGATGTAAATCACTTTGATGCAAACGCAAGTATAGCCGAGCTCACCTATCAGGAAGTACTGGCAGTTCGGCAGGAACGTGATGCAACCAAGGATATTGAGAAACGGAGACAATTGTATGCTCAGATTGAGAAGAAATTCAAGGAAACACTTCCGTATTGGGAGCGCCTGGAAAGTTTGAAGCCAAACGATGAAAATATTCTATACTACTTACAAAGTATTTACAACGACCTGACTACATACGATGAGGCTAAATACACCCCGAAACTGAACAAGCTCCGGGCTAAGATGAAGGCTCTCGGACTGGAAGTTGATTAAGAATTTTACAACAACATGAAAAAGCTCTCAGAAATGAGAGCTTTTTTTTATGGCTACGAACCCGCTAATGAAACTGGTATCAATTTCTTTATGTTACTAGGGAAAGTATTCACGTAATGGAAACAACAGAAAAAAGATCCTTTTGGGACATAATAAAATCCGATAAGCCTGTGCTCGTAGACTTCTATGCCGATTGGTGCGGACCATGCAAAATGATGGCACCTGTGATTCAACAGCTTAAGGAAGCACTAGGCAATAAAGCAACGATCCTCAAGATCAATGTTGATATGGCTCCGGCTGTTGCTGCCAAATATCAAATCGCAGGAGTTCCCACCTTTATATTATTCAAGTCAGGAGCGATTGTCTGGAGGCAATCAGGGGGCATGAGCCTGGATCAGCTTAAAAGAACAATTGAACAATATAGTTAAATGAACGTATTACTTTACGGTTCGGGCGAACTCCTGCCAGTCGAACCCGGTTTCTTTCCGGTTATGTCGCAAGGTTGGCACCTGGGTAGTAATCAGTAAGGTCGTTTTATCAATATCTGCACGATGGTAGTGCGGGATTTGTTGTTTGATGGCCTTTGATGTAACGAACGCAACACCCGGAAAAAAAACCTGAACCGATTCCTTTATGCGGTTGATGTTACTCATGCCAAACATCAGAACAAGGGCTGGTTTATGTTTTTTGATTTTATCCAGCAATGTTTTTATACGAGTTTCAAACACGGCATCTTCATAAACACTCCTTTTTCGTATAAATTCCAAACCCGGTATATCAATCCAACTGTAATACCAGGCATGATTATGCGGAGCGGGAAGTGGATATAAATTGATAACTGCTTCGTTCGCCTTTGAAGGGTCTGCAAATGAGTTCCGCTGATAGGAAAGAAGATCGGGAAGCTTTTTGTTCCTGTATGCGTGCGCAAATGCAATCAGGTTTTTCCATCCGCCATGCTGAACAGCCTGCTTCCCA
The DNA here is from genome assembly GCA_964534735.1 of uncultured Roseivirgaceae bacterium. GTDB lineage: Bacteria > Bacteroidota > Bacteroidia > Cytophagales > Cyclobacteriaceae > UBA2336. Next base: position 3,019 of record CAZHQP010000194.1, on the reverse strand, counting down.
AACCGATGATCATACAAGGTTCTAAATTTTTCGGCCCGCGGACCTTCTAATCGCGCATTCACATGCCGGTGCAACTCCCGGATGTCGCACAGGCTGGCTTGTTGTTCCGGATGGATCTTGGAAAAATAGTTGATCCGCTCAGCCACATCTTCCGGCATGTCTCCGCCACTTTCTTCGTACGAAACCAACCAGGTCTTTGCATCCCAGGAACCATATCCATAGAAATTTTCAATCCAGTGCCGGAGTGCTTTATCTTCAATCAGCATAAGTGAAAGATACTAAATGAATTGTCTGCCCGTTCACTGCATGGGTAAATTATCGAGCGCTTTAATTTGTTGCTTGTAATTCGCAGGAAGCAGGAGCGACTTCAGGATCCAGTCTGCTTTTAAAAATCTTAATGTTCGATACAACCCGAGCAGGGGATGGATGAAGGATATTTTTCTGGAGCCAATCATGCACCGTACGATATCAGGAATTATAAGCAATTGTACTTCCAGCAGAATGCGGTACCGAACAATTCCCAAATGCTTTTTATATTGACGAAACAGATCGGCTGTATAGCTGCTGTAGTTAAGGTCGTTGCTCAAATGATTTTGCCGCATGGTTTGCCAGTCTGCAAAAGCTTGCGGTAAATCAACAAGTCCCATTCGGATCCCAACTGTATTAAACACATTAAGCACTTCTTCTTTTTCAGCGGGAGTGAGTTTACGTTCCAGAATTTCAAATGAACGGATGGAGTAATCGATCAGCATAAAGAGCACATCGCGGTATGCCCAATCCGGGATTTTCGCATTGCGATTCGCTTCCACGCTGCTGTGAATGGCCGTCATCGAATCTATGGCACGAAGGGCAGCTTGCTTTTCAGAAAAGATTATGGCGCGTGCGTAAGAAACGGTAGAGAAAAGCCTGCTCAATGGATCAGCAGGAAGCCTGCCGGTAAAGTATAGCCAGTCGACCGCTTTGTTGAGGGCAAACTCGGCCGATGCAGCTGCGAAGATAAACAGGATCGTATCACTCTTTCCCCATATTTTCCGGACAATCGAATCCTTTGCTACAAAATATTCCATCAGAATTAACGTGTGATCTTTATTAATTTCTCCGTCATCCCTACGATAAAAATTCCGACCGTGTACGCCAGCAGATCCAGCCTGGAAAAGGAGGTACCCAAAACAATTCGGGCAAGTGTTGATTTTTCCAATCCCAGAGACTCGATAATCTGCAGGTATTGCAGAAATTCGATCGTGTAGGCAAAAGCCAATGTAAGCAGGCAAGCCAGATAAACCGGAAGGTTTAAAAACGATTTGACCAGGCAGTAGATCAGGATAACCACCAGCGCGTCACCCATATAAGGCCGAACAAAGCTATCGTGAACAAATAACGCGATCAGGACTTCTGTCACAAAAAGTAAAATCGTCAACGCCAAGTAAGCTTTGTTGAACGTTAGCATTTCTCCTGGTTTGAGCGATCACTTGATGTTGTTTTACTGAAGATGGTGTTTCCGTAACGGATAAATTTCAACTGGATAACAATTACGATGCTCAGCACAACAAGTAAAAACCACGATGAGATCTTTCCGAGGCTCACCATTCTCCAGCCTTCGTGCTGCGAGGCGTATTTCCATGCTCCTAAAAAAGTTGCGAGGTTCTCGGCTATCCAGATCATAAATCCGATGAGAAGAAACGAAAGCACGAGCGGCATTTTCCGGTCGTAGCCATTTGTCTGGAATACGATTTTTGTTTTCCGGAAGATTACAATAAGCAACCCGGTAATGACCCACCGCAAATCATACATGAAATGATGGGTAAAGAAATTCAGGTAGATGGCCATGGAAATTAATGAAGCGGCAGCAATCCCGGGCCAGTTTATAAGCCGGAGGTTAAACCAGCGCCAGGCCTGACAAACATAGCTGCCTACACTGGCATACATAAAGCCGCTGTATAGCGGTACCCCGCCAATTTTTGAATAGGCTTCTTCCGGATACGACCATGAGCCCATCCTGACTTTATACAGTTCCATCATTAATCCCAGCATGTGAAAGAGCGTAACAAGGATCAACGGCTTGACCATCCAGTATTTTCCCCAGCCCCAGGCGGGATCAGCTGCAGGAGCAGAGAATAAAAATAAGGCTATCAGGAATAACCCGATGGTGGCACCTGCCAGCATTCGCTTGGTGAGCGAAAATTGCTGCGGTTGTAAAGTGGCATTGCTTGTCTGTTCCATAGTATATAGTTTTTAGCTGACTGTGTTTAAGTGAACGCAAGATATTTAAAAGTACTTTGTATTTAAAAGTGAATAGATAAAAATATTTTTTCATTGAAAATCGAAGCGAAAGGAAGGGATTTCGACTGAATTTCAAATGGATTACTAGTTTGAAGAAACTGATTGACTTTAGGTCCCGCCTGTCAAAATGATAACTAGAGCCAGGTCACTGAAGTTAGTAGGAGTAACTCCTATCGATAGCTTCGTAATTATTGAGAAATTCTGGCAGCTCTAATATTTTATAGAGCCACTGCAATTTATTCTTATAGCCTTTGTAAATTTTGGTGAGCTCTTCAATTGACGTACGCTTGAATTTTTGAAAGCGAAGATCCTGTGTGTTGGCCAGAAATTCTCTCCGGTCATTTTGCATCGCTCCAATGACATCGCAAAACCTGAACCCATATGATAAAACCGTTGCTTGCAGCTGATTTATTCAGCGTTGAAAATCTGGATGTAATCGGAATTCTTGGTCTGGGCATTTCAGGATTTGGATTTCTGTTAACGCTCATGAGCTTTTACCTTATCTACAAAGAGCAAAAGCGCTCAGGTAATCCAAGACCAGGAATTTTAAGTATCATTAAGCTCTTCATGTTTGTTAACATAGGGATCATTGTATTTATCGGAGTAATCGGTCTGCCCGCGATATCAAAAAATAATCAGCTTGAGCGAAGTAATAATCAACTTGAAAAAGAAAACGACAAAAAGGATGCTGCACTCACAGTTTTAAATGAAAGCAGCAAACTTGACAGCCTGGCACATG
>CAZHQP010000193.1:0-5696 GCA_964534735.1 uncultured Roseivirgaceae bacterium | reverse complement strand
GCACGCGTGAAATTATCAAAGCAGATGATGTTGAGTGGAAATGGGATAATATCTGGAGCACTTACGTATATGTATTGCTTAGGGAAAATGCCGATCTGGCAGCGCTTCAAAACAAGCTTGATGCGTATGCCCATCAACACGACAAGGACGTGCCGAACACAAAAGTATCCCTTGCCCTGCAACCCATAAGCGACATTCTTGTTGGCGAAGATCATAATAATCAGCTCGGACCAACTTTAGGAAATACTACGCTGTGGATTTTCATTGCAATCGCTGCCGTAGTATTGCTCTCAGCCTGTTTTAACTACACCAATCTTTCCATTGCCCGCGCATTAAGACGTTCACGTGAGGTGGGCGTTCGAAAAATTGTCGGGGCTGTCAAAAGCCATATCATCAGTCAGTTTGTAGTGGAAGCGATCATGATCTCACTCATTGCACTTGTTATTGCAATAGGATTATTTGTTTTGCTTCGCCCGCATCTGTTAAATCTCCAGAGTGATCTGAAAAAGCTTTTGGTGCTTGACCTCTCTCCAGTTTTGGTTGGTTATTTCGTTGGATTCGCGATTCTGATAGGAATTTTTCCGGCACTATTCTTTTCAAAGATTAATGCTGTTAAGGTGATTAAAGATCTATCAACCGTTCAGGTATTTCGCAAGCTCACCATGCGCAAGGTGCTGATCGTTTTTCAATACTGCGTTTCCATAATTTTTATCACTTCCACATTCATCATTCTCAAACAATACAAACATTTCATGGCGTACGACATGGGTTTTAATGCTGAGAATGTTGTTAATATCCGACTGCAGAATAACAAAGCTGGGGTATTAAGGGAAGAGCTGAGCGCATTGCCTGAAGTAAAAGGAATTTCACAATCGCGGGTGATTGCCGGTACCGGAAATTACTGGGGCGTGTACCTCAAAAACCCGAAAGACCCTGCGGATTCAGCCATGGTATGGTACAATTATATTGATGAAAATTACATTCCGCTTCACGAGTTTGAGTTGATGGCCGGAAGAAATTTTGTTGCAAAACCCGACAGTGCAACAGAAGATGAAGTGATCGTAAATCAGGCAATTCTGAAACGCTTTAATATTGCCAACCAGGTTCCATCCGAAGCGATTGGAGAAGTGATTGAATATGATCACAAAAAAGTTACGATCATCGGGGTTATCCACGATTATGTTTACGGCAGGGCCGACAATAAAAATTCTACAGAAGTTTTGCTTCGGTATGGACGACATGATGGATACCTGAATGTAAAAATGATCGGAACCGACAAGAAAGCTATGCAGCAAAAGCTTGAAGCTGTCTGGAAAAAATATGACCCTGTTAATCCACTCGAGGCAAAGCTTTACACCGATCGATTGAAAGAAGGGTTTGAGGGATTATCGGCTTCCGTTAAGCTTGGGGGTTTTATGGCTGCACTGGCGATTTGTATTGCTTCCTTGGGATTGCTGGGTATGGTAATCTTTACAACAGAAACACGACTGCGTGAAATCAGTATTAGAAAAGTACTGGGTGCAAGCGAGGGGAAATTAATTGTTCTGCTGGGGAAAAGTTTTTTTATCCTGTTGGCAGTTGCGGCTGGAATCGCCTTACCGGTAACGTATTTGTTCTTTGATCAGATCTTGCTGGTCGAGATGGGCAATCATACTTCCATTGCTCCTTTTGAAATGTTTATTGGCGTGTTTGGTATTATGGCCATTGCCGCGATCATGGTCGGCTCACAAACCTTTAAGGTTGCACGCTCAAACCCGGCAGAGATTTTGAAAAATGAGTAATCAATCCATCATTAAAGCAGATATTCTAAAACGGCTACTACAAAACGGGGGATTCTCCAATGCCGCCTTTATATTGAAGAAGCACTAAGGGAAATAAGGAACCGTTTAACACATATTTTATAAAGTTAGACACTGCACTACTAACTTGTTGGTATCAATCATACTAAGCACTTTTATGACTGGCAAATTTGTACTGATGCTTGCACTAATAGCATGGCCTGTCAGTTCCAATGCTCAATTGCGTACGTATAAAGTTCTGCCATCCGCCACAGATGCCGACATCGACAGCTATACAAAGGAAGGTGATGAGCATTACATTTATTTAAATGACTCGCTGAAGCCCGTTAACAAATTATTTGTGTTCTTGCCGGGCACACTGGGTCGCGGAAAAAATCCTCGTTTTATCGTTCCGTATGCGGCTTCGTTAGGATACCACGCTATTGCACTTACCTATTCCAGCGATATTGCATTGGCCCAAATCTGTAAGGAAAGCGATGACAAAGAATGTTTTGAAAAGGGTCGGCAGGAAATAGCATTCGGTCATGATCTGAGTAGTCAACTTCAGGTAAATATTGCCAACGGTATAAATAACCGTTTGCACAAACTGCTTATCCATCTGACAAAGAATTATCCTCAGGATAATTGGAAACAGTTTCTGACAAAGGACAATGAGATCAATTGGAAAAAGGTATGCCTCGCAGGTCAGTCGCAGGGCGGAGGCCATGCCGCTTACATTGCCCAGATAAAAGAGGTTGACCGTGTAATCATGTTCGCTTCTCCTAAGGACTATAGTAATTTTTTTAAAAGGCCCGCCAACTGGCTATATAGAAAATCCAAAACAACCATTGATCACTACTATGGCTTCGTTCATTCACTTGATGGATCAAATGGCTGTACTTGGAAGGAGCAGCAGGAAATATTTACGGTTATGGGTATCGATCACTTTGGAGAATGGGAAAACGTAGACGCGCAAATCCCTCCATACAACAACACTCACATGCTAACAAGCAATAAAGCACAACGTTTTCCACACGGTTCCGTGATTTCTGATGAATCATACAAACCCGTGTGGAAATATTTGCTAACAGTTGGATTAAAGTAACTGTTACTTCTTCTCAGGCTCAAACGAAATCGAAGTTGAGTTAACACAATAACGCTGACCGGTAACGGTCGGGCCATCATCAAAGATGTGCCCTAAATGCGATCCGCATTTGGCGCAAAGAATTTCAATCCGGATCATCCCATGCGATGTGTCTTTTACCTGCTTAATCTTTCCTCCTTCAAGCTCGCGGTCAAAACTCGGCCAGCCACAGTTCGAATCAAACTTCATATCTGAAGAGAACAATTCATTTCCGCAGGCAGCGCATTTATACATGCCTTTTTCCTTGTGCAGGTAAAATTTCCCTGAGAATGGCGCGTCCGTACCTTTTTGACGAAGCACATAATATTGCTCAGGCGTCAAAATCTTTTTCCACTCTTCTTCGGTCCGGTTTATTTGCAGTGTATTTTCCATAGTCTTTTGTTCATCTTTTTTAGTCTCTGCAGGTTTGTTCTGGCCGTTGCCTGAACAGGCCGTGAGCAGAACAATAATCAGCATCAATCCAGTCTTACCAAAATTTCTCATAGTGATTCTGTTTACACTATCCAATATACGGTAAACACCAACCTGCCGGATTTAGTTTAGCGGGATTTCTGTGTCAATTGTCACGCAGGTGACAAAGCGGAACTTTCCATTCCGCTTTCACGTATGATTACGTACCGATATATTTGCATCTTTCAATATAATGGCTCTAACCGCTAAACAAATCGAAAAGATCTCCAAAGCTCTGGGCGATACGCACCGGCTGAAGATTTTGCAGCACATCTCCAGAAAAGGGGGCTGTGGTGCCTGTTCCGACATCCAGGAGGAAAGTGATCTGGCTCAGCCTTCTGTAAGTCATCACCTCAAAGTGTTGATCGAAGCTGGTTTGATCGAACCTGAAAAAGAAGGCCGGAACCACAAATACAACCTGAATGAGAAGATTTTGAAAGAATATACTTCTTCTATTACCCAGCTGAAGTTCGTGTAAAAATTTTTTAGAAAAATATATTGAAGAATTTCAATTTATCGATGAACTAAAAAAACACTTTTTACGTCTATAGGTTCATAACCCGAAAAAACGGGTTTTTTAAAGCAAAAACGTATCGAAATATTTAAATATATAATTCAATCAATATGAGCAAAACCGCACTTACTCCTTATCGCCTCGGAAATACAGCATTGAAGAATCGTATTGTAATGGCCCCCATGACCCGCAGCCGGGCCATTAATAACATTCCCAATAATCTGATCGCAGAATACTACGCACAACGTGCTTCAGCCGGATTAATCATTACGGAAGGAACTTCACCTTCTCCGAATGGCTTGGGTTACGCCCGCATTCCGGGGATTTTCTCTGCCGATCAAATCAAAGGCTGGAAAAAAGTTACCAGCGCTGTACATGAAAACAACGGGAAGATCTTCATTCAGTTAATGCATACCGGTCGTGTTGGTCATAACTTGAATTTACCGACAGGTGCACGCTTACTGGCCCCTTCTTCCGTAACTCTACCGGGTGAAATGTGGACCGACAGCGAAGGAAAAAAGGAACATTCAACACCTCAGGCAATGAGTCTGGAACAATTGCTTGAGACAAAACGCGAGTTTGTACAAGCTGCTAAAAACGCTATCGAAGCCGGGTTCGATGGAGTTGAGCTCCATGGAGCCAACGGGTACCTGCTCGAACAATTCTTGTCACCGCATACTAACCAACGTACAGATATTTATGGTGGCGGAGTTGAAAATCGCGCGCGGTTTGTACTTGAGGTTGTAAAAGAAGTTAGCGATGCAATCGGAAAAGATAAAACGGCCATCCGGCTTTCGCCTTTCGGAACGTTCAATGATATCCAGAATTACCCGGGTGTAGACGTAATGTACGGATACCTGGCAGAAGAATTAAACAAGATCGGAATTGTTTACCTGCATATTAACGATCAAAGCACAGGCACCAAGCCCGAAGTGCTTGATCTGGTAGAATCATTGATTCGGAAACTGTTCAATAATACCATCATGCTCTCAGGCGGTTACACGTTAGCCAGTGCGGAGGAAGTGATCAACATGGGTATTGCTGACCTGGTTTCTTTCGGAAGGCCATTCATTACAAATCCAGACCTCGTAACACGTTTTCAAAAAAATCTGCCGTTAAACATTAAGCTGGATGCCGGAACATTATATTCTTCAGATGCCAAAGGCTATACCGATTATCGCGTGTTCGAAGAAGAACTTGTAAGCGCATAAAAATTAAACTCCTCAATCAACATTTTAAAATTTACAACTATGACAACACTCACTAAAAACATATCAGGAACATCAAATATTAAAACAATAGCCACTACAGCTGTCCGGTCTTTACTCGGAGTTGTGTATATTTTCTTTGGATTAAACTTCTTCCTGCATTTCCTTCCAACTCCACCACCGGCTGCTGAACCGGGAGCAGCGGAAAGTTTTCTCGGTGGATTGTTCCAGGCAGGTTATTTCTTTCCGATGGTAAAAGGACTGGAAGTTTTGCTGGGCGGTTTTCTGCTGTTGAATTTCTTTACGCCATTATCATTATTGATTCTGGCACCGATTAGTCTGAACATCTTTTTGTTTCATGCTTTTCTGGCGCCTGCTAACATAGGAGTCAGCATTTTGATTCTTGTATTGCACGTATTCCTGTTCTGGGCGTACCGGAACAATTACCGGTCAGTGCTCGATCCGAAAGTTCTGTTAAGCTAACCAAGCCGACCTCTTATAAAAATGAAAAGCCCAGTCCTGACGGAGCTGAGCTTTTCTGCTTTACAGGATACCTGTAGTTAATACGGTTCTGCACCAGTATTAGGTCCCATAAAGCTCCC
>CAZHQP010000192.1:0-5697 GCA_964534735.1 uncultured Roseivirgaceae bacterium | reverse complement strand
TGGCTTGGATTTTTTGTACCGGCTGATCTGAACACGGTGGCCTTCGAGGGGCGCACCTGGAGATTGTTCTTCATTAATACTTCCTATCACCTGATGATGATGGTCGTATCAGCAATTATACTTCACACCTTATAGTGCTTTTAATAATATCTTATGAAAACAATGACTTGCCGAGAATTGGGTGGCGCTTGCGAACAGAAACTGAGTGCCAGTACGTTCGATGAAATCGCCATGCTCGCCAGTAAACACGGCCGGGAGATGGTTGCAAAAGGTGACATTGCCCACATTGAGGCGATGAACGCCATGAGAAATGCAATGACCTCTCCGGAAGCGATGAATTCCTGGATGGCCGAAAAGCGAAAAGCATTTGATGCTAAACCGGAAAAAGATGCATGACCGGGATGAAATCAGTTTTTCTGTTTGAAGACGATCCGGATGACATACTGTTATTTGAAGATGCGTTACGGGAGGTTGATCGGACGGCAAAACTCACTGCAACAAGAGACAGTGAAGTCGGACTGCACATGCTACACGATCCCGCCCAGCCGCTCCCGGATGTTCTGGTACTGGACATCAACATGCCTGTGCTGAACGGACTTGATTGCCTGGTCGAGCTTCGCAAACAGGAACGCACGCGGAAACTTCCCGTGATCATGCTCTCTACCAATCAGCACCACGCGGTTATGAAAGAGGCCTATGAAAAGGGAGTAAATCATTACATTCCCAAGCCATCACGTTTTGAAGATCTCAAAGCTGCCATCTCGGTGATTATTCATACCCCGTGGCACGACAACTGGCCTACGCTGCCCTGAATATCGAGCGTATTAACACTTTATAGTACATGTCAAAGGGCGCTGCAGGCTTTTTTATTATTTTCAATGATGGAAGCGGCAACCTACGCAACTCTCTCTTTTCAAGAAATTGACGCTATTGTCCGTAATCACTACCGGGCCGGGCATTATGCGATACTGCGACAACACCTGAACGAATACTGGAAGGCAGCTTCTTCGCTGCCTGAATTAATCGCACGGCTGGACGGTCAGCTGAATGTAGCAACCTTTCCGTCACAACAACTTGATCCTGCACACCGGGCATTGATTGACAACCGCTTCCGCACACTGGTTATGAATGAGCTCAACAAGAAATTTGGCAATGATCTCAAGTTGGTTGACAACCTGGCCGAGCTCGTGAATGCTGCGCCATCACTCAAAGAGGTCCAGGTAAAAGTTCAGTACGCAATAAGCCAGCGAAAGGCCAGCAAGTAAAAAGCATGGAATAAAAAAAGCTGCCCGAAAGCAGCTTTCCCCTCCGGGCTAAATGATATGAAAACATTAAAGCAGTACCCGGATCAAGTACAATACATAACCCCTGCCCTAAAGGAACCACGGCCTGCGCAGAGAAACAAACCATCCATATTAAAAGAAGATTAAAACGAGTTAAAACTCCGGTTAATCTATTGACAATTTTTCTGTAGCCATCAACCGTGGCTTGCTTTTTGGGCAATCTTTATCAAATGATCGCTATGATTGCAGTCGTTCTCATTTGTTTAATCATCGTTGCTTTGCTGTTGCTGTTCCGTCTGGGTCTGTCGCTCCTTACCCTTCATCTTGTCCGGAAACAATTACGCACATTGAATGGCTACCGGAGCCGTATCGAACGACTGCGCCTGAATATGCTGCGAGGCCGGATCATCGCCTATGATATTTCGCTCGAAACCGATCCTGACCAGCTGCCCGCCAATCAATCCCGGACTAAGCTTCATATTCCGATCATGATCACTAGGATCCGCTGGAGATCAATCTTTCACCGAAAGCTTGTTGCCAATATTATCCTTAAGCAGGTTAACATGGATTACTTTCACCATCCCGATAGTACACTTGATCCCCTTGAAGACTCATATGTTTTCTTCAGACAGAAGCTGCAAAGCATATTGTGCTTCAACCTGAACCTACGCCTGGAACATGGCAGATTCTGTTTTCATACATCCGTAGCGGGTGAAGAAGAAATTATCGAACTCTCCAATCTCCAGGTTACGTTGTCAGATTTTAGTAACGAGTCGTATACCCATGCAACAGCAACTATGACAATGCAAGCCGACCTGTTTAAAGGCAAAATTGAATCGATGATTAACCTCACACCGATGGCCACGCGACCGACCTTTACCGCACAACTGTCATTGCACAAGGCGAAGTTAAGTCGCCTAAATCCGTGGCTGAAGGACTTACTGAAGTTTGATGTCAATCAAGGCGAACTATCCGTTCATTCAGAAATTGTTGCCGACAATGGCGCCATCAAAGGATTTGCAGAACCGCGTATTCGTGAGGTAGTGGTTTCAGGACCGGAAGACCGATCGCGTACTATCGCGGGAAAAATCTACGAATGGATGATCGATGCTGCGATCAATATGGTTGGCAGTGGACGAAAGCATGAAGTGCACGTTCGCATTCCGTTGGAAGGAACAATCGATACCCTTCATGTATCGATTGTGACCCTGACACCGCAACTTGTAAGCAAACTCTTCCGTCAGTTCCTGCCGATCCCTAAATAGTTGAATATCCTGTACCAGAAATTTTAGTATCGCCATAAAAGCTTTTCGCATTGAAGAAGTATGAGTATGTACATTGCATTATTGAAGTTGAGGCCGATTATTCGCATTATATCGGCGCATCACCAAAAAAAGTAAAGTCGTCACACAAGCTTTTTTATCGGAAGTATCGCCAATAATCAAACTCATCCGGATCGATCCAGCCGTTATCGTTCAGGTCGCATCGATAAAACATTCCGGTTCCCATTTCCGCAACGGATAGCACATTATCGTTATTAGAATCCCATTGACACGCGAACGCTGTCTGCGCTATCTTTTGGTTAAACTCTTTCTCCGTTAACACACCATTCCGGTCGTTATCCCATACCCTGAAGTGTTCGGTAAATCCTTGCAGCGCAAATGATTCGAGCTGCCGGTAAAACTCATCCGGCTTGATCGTTCGGCTCGAGTCATCATCCACCGCATTGTACATCAATTGATAAAACTCTTCATAGGAAATTGGCCCGCCATCCGGAGACCATTTTGTAAAATACCCGCTGTTCACGTAGGCTTGGGTGAACTCGGCACGCTCAAGCCTGCGATCGTCATCTTTGTCCCACCCGGAATATTTCAGGTATTGCTTCTGATTCATGCACGCTGAACAGCAGAGACTGATCAGGATGGCAGCATACTGTAAGAATGATTTCATTTGCATAGTCATTGATCGCTTGTCCGCAGGGTATAGACCCAAAACCATACCCCTGTAATCACACCGAGATTAAATCGACATTAAACTTGCATTATTCCCTCGTACGAGCAGAACGTGACGATGTCCCTTACGTTTATATGCCTGTATGATGACTGCCAATAATCCCGTGACGTTCCCGAACGGGCCTGAAAAGCCGAACACATCCTCGTGGTTACTTATCCTGGAAGTTTGCGGACTTGCGGGATTGATCAAGATTATCGTGACGATTAGTGAAGTGTTTGCAATCCTGCCGGCACAAATTCCGGTTCATTATGCGATTACAGGCGAGCGAATGGTTACAGCAGCAAATGGCTAATCTTGGTGCTTCCAACATTCGCAGCACTGGTTTTCGCAACACTGTCACTCGCACAGCGCATGCCCGACAAGCTGCGCTATCCCGTGACTGTTACCGCTGACAATTGGAACCGGCAATTGCATAATGTTAAGCTGCTGTTTTGCTTTATCAAATTGTATGTCGTTTCGCTGATGCTGTTCCTGACGTATCAGACTATCCGAAATGCAAACGATGCGAATGCCGTCTTATCACCCTGGTTCCTGCCCGTCAGCCTGGCAGTCATGATGCTTATCATTTCAGTATTCATTTACCGGAGCTACCGGCTTAAATGATTAGCCAAAGAAAACAGCCGCCAGTGTAATGAACACGAGGATCATCATCATGATCAAGTTCTCGATATACCGTGTCTGAAAATTTGACCGCATCAGAAATCAATCTGCTTTGAATTCGAAAAGCTTCCGGGCTCATGGTCGTTGAGTACAAGCTGAATATCATCCCAGAACAACCAATAGCGGTTTATACTGAGCGCATGATGATGCTGATAAAACAACCATGTTCCTGTATTCTCCGGATCCACATCCACCCGAACACTTACTACGTTGTGCTCGATAAACCAGCCTGCCATGATCCAGAGCAGTTCTGACCCGATGCCGGTACGTCTGCATTGGTCACCTGTCATGATCCATTGGATCTGACCGGTATATTCCGCGCGTTTCGTCAGATGTCCCGCAATAAACCCCACGATAATATCTTTATGAACGGCTATATAAACTAACCGGGTATTTGTTGCCTGATGAGGATTGAGTTCCAGGTTCAGGTAGCCGTGAATCCGCGCTTTCCAATAGCCAAGCTCCTGCGGAGCGTTGGCGCAAAGTTTAGCGATAGCAGGAGCATCTTCCAGTGTGGCCTCCCGATAACGAATGGTATGGTTTGTCATGATGTATATGGAGTTGCATAAGATTCTTTATCGAGTATCCTCGAAAAGATTTCGCGATACCCGTCTTTTGTCGCTGGCTTTTGAAATGCATAATTCGCGCCCATCACCCGATAGAAATACGCTACCCGCTTAGGCATGACCGGGGCGAACACAACAATCTTACTCGGATGTATAGCTTTCATTGGACAGAGTTCCGCGAGCAAATCTGTAACGTTCTTCCTTGGCATTTCAACATCCATAAAAATGTAATCCGGAAAATGCTTCAGCTCGTGCGTCAGCGCGGGCATGACTTCATCCGCATAGCGCAAGCTGATGCAGTGGATCGAGGAATCAACTTCCTGCATGGCATGCTTCATCATGTCCAGCTCAGCTGCATCGTTCTCTAGTAATATGACATTTGTCCAACTATCCATTATCCTTGAGCTACATGTTCTTTAACAACCTGGGTCATCTTCTCCAATAACCGGATACCCTCCGGCTGCTGCGTGACAAAATATTTAGCAGCGGTCTGACCGCTACCAACTTTGATGGTACACGCCAGATCATAAAGCTGTGTAAACATATCTTCATCCGTCTTGTCGTCCCCCATCACCAGCACGAAGTTGTACGGTAACCGGTCAACCAACTGGCGCGCAACCGATCCCTTGTCAACACCGGTTTTCCGGATTTCAATTACCCGTTTGCCGTCTATGATGTTCAGGTGCGTATTTCGAATGAGATGATGTAAGGCATCGAGCAGTTCCCGTGAACGCGTAAATCCGAGACCGGTTTCGACATTACGGTAATGCCAAACGAGTGTATGCTTTTTCTCTTCGATGAATGATCCCGGACTACGCTGCGTGTAGACTTCGAGCACGGGCCGGAAGATTGCCTTCCAGGAATCATCCAGATCAACGGAATACTTCCACTCTTCCTCGCGTAACCGAAGCTCAGCTCCATGCTCTGCGATGAGACTGATTGGCAGATTGCCAAACCAGCCCTGTAATGCTTCACGGTCGCGTCCACTGATTACACAGACCTCCGTTTGCGAATCAGTCGCCAGATCACTCAGGATTTTCATCACGCGTTCATCCGGCACGGCAAGTCTTGGATGCCGCGAGATTGGAACAAGTGTTCCATCATAATCCAGTAACACCAATCTTCTGCTGGCATTCGTAAACTGCCTGATGATCGAAGCTTCTACGGTTTGCGAA
>CAZHQP010000191.1:0-5697 GCA_964534735.1 uncultured Roseivirgaceae bacterium | reverse complement strand
CCGAGGAACTGCAGAAACCGCAGGAACAGTTATTGTTTCACCGTCACCGAAGTCGAGAACTCCATCTCCGCCAAATAAGACTGTTGAATTGGTATTGGTGAATACCGTGATTGTAATCCTGTATTTTTTGCCTATGCAATCAATGGGTTCAGCAGTGATATACCCGCAGCGAAGGTGAGAAGCGAAAACAGGCTGAATCAAAAATAATAAGAAAGCGAACGGGACAAGCTTTTTCATAAAGGGGGTATGAATAGCAACTAAGTTAATATTTTCCCTGAAGCCCTCCCGTGTGAAGAGCTAAAATTGTTGAGCCTCGATTAAAAAATTGTTTTGAAGCGAGGCTGAAGATCGCATACATCATCTTTGATCCGTATATCGAATCCATCGGAAGCTGATGACTGGCTACAAGCTTTTGCTGAAAAGCAATAAGTTCATCATTAACTTTTCCATACCCGCCAAAATGATAGTCAGATATGATGCCCCAGCTATTCGAGGGAGTATTTAACCATTGCCTCACTTCTTCAGTTAAGAACTCACCACCTTTTAAAGATGAAAATCCAAGAATTGTTTTCGCAGGCCATGCATTGATAAGTCCGGCTAATGTTCCGCCTGTTCCAACTGAACAGCACAGATAATCGAAATCATCGGCCAGTGTTTTTGCAAATTTTTCACATCCTTTAACTGCACGTGCATTGGTGCCACCTTCCGGGATCAGGTAAAAATCTCCAAAATGATTTTGAAGTTCTGCGATAAAGTCCGGTTCTGTTTTTTCACGGTACTGCTCACGTGTAACGTAGTGCAACTTCATTCCTTTGCTAACAGCGAACGAAAGCGTGTGATTGAGAGGTAATGTTTCTTCACCCCGAATAATCCCGATGGACTTAAACCCAAGTTCATGTGCAGCAGCAGCGGTTGCAAAAATGTGATTCGAATACGCGCCTCCAAAAGTCAGGAGTGTTTTCTTGTTGAGTTTTTCTGCTTCTTCGAGATTGTATTTCAGCTTCCACCATTTATTGCCCGATACGAGCGGGTGATTGAGATCTTCCCGTTTAATTAACAGACGTAAGCCTGCTTTCTCCAAAATCGGATCGTTAATTTCCTGAACAGGTGTTGATGTATAGTGTAACATGTTCTGACAGCTTCTGTCGCGATGCGTAAAAGTAATTTATTGACAGCATAATCACATGTACATTCGTGTATGGAGCGGGAAGAGGAGAAAAAAGATGAATATTTTAAAGGTCGTGGTGCACAGATCAAAACCGGCAATAAGTTTTTAAAGAATGAGTATGTGACCGATCACATAGAAGGTCTTGATGAGCCTTTGCTCGAAGCACCACAAACTCAAATCTTTTTAGAAACCGCAAAGAAAATCATTAACAAGATTGAAAGCCCGGATCTGCATGGGATGTATTCCATGAATCCCTATCAGGGTTGCGAGCATGGTTGCATTTATTGCTATGCCCGAAATACACATGAGTATTATGGGTTCAGTGCCGGAATGGATTTTGAAAGCAAGATCATTGTAAAGAAGAATGCGCCTGAATTGTTGGAGAAACATATTCTCCACCCGAAATGGCAACCGGTTCCGATCATGTTAAGTGGCAACACGGATTGTTATCAGCCGCAGGAAAGAAAGTTCGGAATCACACGTAAAATGCTACAGGTATTGGCTCGCTACCGGCATCCCGTTGGAATTATTTCAAAGAATAGTCTCGTTACGCGTGATATTGATATCCTGCAAGACATGGCGAAAGAAAATCTCGTTCACGTGATGATCTCCATTACAACACTCAATGAAGATTTACGCAGAGCCATGGAACCGCGCACCGCAAGCGGAATGAAACGCTTGAAAGTTGTGGAGGAGCTGGCAAAAGCAAATATACCGGTGGGGATTATGAATGCACCATTAATCCCTGGATTAAATCATCATGAAATCCCAACGATATTGAAAGCAGCTTCAGAGCATGGTGCGTTGACGGCAGGCATGACGGTTGTTCGACTGAATGGCTCAATCGGAAAAATCTTTGAAGACTGGTTGCGAAAAAACTTTCCTGATCGGTTTGATAAAGTCTGGAATCAAATCTGTGCGTTGCATGGAGGTAATGTGAATGATTCGCAGTTTGGAAGGCGCATGAGCGGTGAAGGCACGTATGCCGAGATCATTCACAAGTTGTTTAGTACTTCGAAGAAAAAATATTTTACCGGAAGAAAGATGCCGGAATATGATTTAACCAGGTTCCGATATAAAGGAAATCTGAGCTTGTTTTAGTTGCTCTTAATTATCCGGCCGTTAGCAGCAACTGAGTAAATAACAGAAGAAGTCTTCAGCGAATCTGAAACGTAAATACTGTTTGTGAGATAGTGAATATACTTGATCGTATCAGATAATGTGATTTTCAGATTCGTATCGATATAAGCGGTTGAGCTCGGTATCATTGAACCATCCGCTGCCCCGCAAGGCGAAAGCACCAGCGACAATGAATCAATTCGCTTACCGGATTTATTGTAAGCATATAGTGTTGGGTAAATGTCATCACCGGTTTCACCGTAAATAACCAGTGTGTAGTCCTGCGTGTTGCCAATAATTCCATAAATAAGATTTTGATCGCCTGGGATAAATTCCGCATACTCAGGAAAGTCTGAAGTTGAAGGGTTATCCAGTGTCGAATCATCCGGAAGGCCGCAGGTAAACCCGATCGGAAGATTTTTTGATGGGAGCTTGCCAACAAATTTATTAAACCTCGATTCTGTGCTTTCCTTTGGCGCACAACTCACCAAAAGAATAAGAAGTGTTGGTATAAGTAACCTGAGCATGCTGAAATACTTATATACTTATCTCAACCTGATTTCTTAACAAGTCATCAAACGTTTCGCGTTCGCGGATCAGCTTTGCCTCACCATTGATTACTAAAACTTCGGCAGGCTTTAAGCGTGAGTTATAGTTAGAAGCCATTGAAAATCCGTACGCACCGGCATTGCGGATCGCGAGGATATCACCTTCCTTAACTTCATTGATCTTTCGATCCACACCCAGCGTATCGGTTTCGCAGATGTAGCCAACAACGGTATATGTTTTTTGCGGTCCGGTTGGATTGGAAACATTAATGATGTTATGATAGGCATCATACATCATGGGGCGGATTAAATGATTCAATCCCGAGTTAACTCCGATAAACGTTACGGATGGTGTAGACTTAACAACGGTAGTCTTTACAAACAGATTGCCTGCATCGCTTACTAAATATTTTCCCGGCTCGATCCAAAGCTCGAGCTTTCTACCATATTGCTCACAAAAATCACGGAACGCCTTCGTGAGTTTCAATCCGAGATCATATACATTTGTTACAGCATCACCTTCCTGATACGCAACTTTAAACCCGCTTCCGAAATCAATAAACTTCAGATCTTTAAACTCACGCGCCACGCTGAAGAAGATCTCAGCCATCTTAATAAACACATCGGCTTCACTGATCTCTGAACCTGTATGAATATGCAAACCGATTACATTGATCTTATACTGATCAACAAGCTCCATGATCTGCGGGATCTGATACACCGAAACCCCAAACTTTGAATTGCTATGCCCTGTTGAGATCTTCAGATTTCCACCTGCCATGATGTGTGGATTAAGTCTTACGCAACACGGATATTTATTGCCAAACTGTTCTCCGAATCTTTTTAAGTGCGGCAGGTTATCAATGTTCAGCATAAAACCCTGCTTCGCGCCTTCAACCAGCTCTTCATATTCAGCACAATTGGGTGTGAACATGATCTCATTCGGAGTGTATCCGGCCTTTAACGCAAGCTGAGCTTCCTGGATTGACACTACATCAATACCGGCACCGTGCTTTTTCAAAAGCTTGAGAATTGAAAGATTGGTCAGGGCTTTGGCAGCATACTTCACTTTCAGGTCAGCATCGGAAAAAGCCATCTTCAAATTCTTGAGCTGACTGATGATCTTATCGGCATCGTATACATAAACAGGTGTGCCGACCTGCGCACAGATATCCAGTGCACTTACATTTTGAATGGTGTATGATCCGTTTACCAGCTCCATGAACAAAAATTAAACATCAAATATACGAGTTGAAACACTCCGCCCTGAATTCTCTATTTTTGAGGATGCAATTATTCTTCCGCGAATCAGGACAAGGCAAGCCATTTATTATCCTTCATGGCCTGATGGGCTCATCCGATAACTGGCTTCCACAAGCCAAAATGCTCTCCGATCAATACCATCTCTATATCGTAGATCAGCGCAATCACGGGCAGTCGCCACATGATGCCGCGTTCGATTATAAAGTACTCGCCAACGATTTAAAAGATTTCATTCAACAGCATAAGCTTGAAAAGCCGATCATTCTCGGCCACTCGATGGGTGGAAAGACTGCCATGAACTTTGCCGTGGCCAATCCTGATATGGTTGATTCACTAATTATAGCCGACATCGCTCCGAAATATTATAAAGTACACCATCAGACTATCGTTAACGGGCTTAAGGCGATCCCGATCGATACGATTAAGACCCGTGCGGAAGCCGATCAGATCTTATCGGAATATGTTCCCGAAGAAGATGTGCGGCAATTCTTATTAAAGAACTTGTCGCGGAAAGCTGAAGGCGGATTTTCGTGGAAGATCAACCTGCCGGTGATTGAGAAGAACTTGGAAGATATTGGGCAGGATATCCAGTTTGAAGGAACATTTGGCGGACCAACGCTTTTCATCCGCGGAGCAAACTCCAACTATGTAAAAGACGAAGACCGTGACAGAATCAAACAACTTTTTCCGAAAGCAACTTTGGTGACAATGGATACCGGCCATTGGGTGCAGGCAGAAAAACCTCAGGAATTCGTGGAGGTTGTCAGGAATTTCTTGAACGCTACACACACGTAAATGACTATAGGCAAGCTCTTCCTGATCCCAACAATTATTGCCGAAGAAACTCAGCGGGCAGTAATCCCGGCTTCGGTTATTGAAGCATTAAAACAGATCGATCATTTCCTCGCAGAAGATATTCGCACCGCGAGACGGTATCTGAGCAGCCTGAAGATCTACGAATCGATTGAGCCACTTGATTTCAAAGTGCTGGATAAGAAAACCAAAGAGCCGGAATTAAAGGAATTATTTGCCCCTGTTCTTGAAGGTAAAAACCTGGGAATCCTTTCTGAGTCGGGTTGTCCCGGCATCGCAGATCCCGGAGCATTGGCCGCCAAATATGCTCACGCAAACGGGATTACGGTTGTGCCGCTAACCGGACCATCTTCAATCGTATTATCGTTAATGGCATCCGGCCTGAACGGACAAAAATTTGCCTTTCATGGCTATTTACCGGTTGACTCCAAAGAGTCTGTTGAGGCTATTAAAACATTCGAGAAAGAGTCCAGAGTAAAAAGTCAAACTCAGCTCTTCATTGAAACTCCGTACCGGAATAACTCGTGTTTGAGCAATCTACTTAAAGCATTACATGAAGATACACAGCTATGTGTTGCAATTGATATAACGGGTAAAGACGAATCAATAATAACCAAACCTGTTAAGGCATGGAGGAAGCAACTTCCCGAGCTCCCCAAGTCACCTGCTGTCTTTCTTTTTTTAGCGTATTGATGCACAGTATTTTTCAATACCGATCATTCCTATAACTTTGCGCCCGGTTTTACTTTAACAATAAACACCTTAACCACTATATGCCTTACTTAT
>CAZHQP010000190.1:0-5723 GCA_964534735.1 uncultured Roseivirgaceae bacterium | reverse complement strand
GCACCAGCAGCACCAGCAGGGTGATAAACAGGCGCGTATTGCTCAGCTCAAGTGACCGGATTTCCCCTTCTTTTCGAAGAATTTCAAATTCCTTCTCTTTTTCCTGGAGGCTCAGCGCCATTTCCATCTGGGCAATATTCCGGCTGCTCTCTTCCCCGTAAACTTTCTCCCGGGCCGAATCATATTTAAGAAGGGTTTTATAGGCTGCCTTTACATCCCCCAGGCTGAATTGATTCTCCGCATCATTTTTCAGAATATCCGGGATTACCCGGTAAGCCTGAAGCTCCCTGGCAAGCGCTTTTGCTTCATTCAAATACTGAGTTGCAGGCTTGGGCTGCTTTGCTTTGGTGTAGGCAATACCAATGTTGGTAATGGTGTTGAGCATGCCTAAACGGTTGTTTTCCTTTTGCTCAATTTCAAGTGCCTTCTGGTAGTTTTCAATGGCACGCTGATAGTTTCCCTGCTTGAAGAAGACATTTCCCATGTTATTCATCGGATCCGAGAACGGCTGGCCAAGCTTTTCACTTAACTGATAGGCTTTCGAAAAGTATTGATTTGCTTTTTCATAAAGTTGAAGATCAATGTGCAGGCTTCCCAGATTATTCAGTGAGCCAACAAGACGGGTTTCGTCTTTGAGCAATACAAATTGTTCGTATGATTCATTCAGGTACTTAATGGCCTGTCCATAGTCCCCTTTGATTGAGTAAATGTTCGAGATGTTATTTTTAGTCGTGGCAATGCCTTCTTTATTATCAAGGGTTTCATAGATTCGCAGGGAGCGGATATAATACTCCAGCGCTTTATCCAGCGCGCCCTGATTTTTATACGCGACACCGAGGTTATTATAAGACGCTGCCATCCCTTTCTGATCGTTAATATCCGTTGCCAGGCTCAGCGCCTCGCGTGTGTACCCGATAGCTTTAACCGGATTGGAAAGGATATGTGCACGGAAAAGCTCGTTGAGCACTTTTACCTTCCGTTCGTTTTTTGCGGTGTCAAGAGCCGCAATAAGGCTGTCGGTTTGGGCAAACGAAGCCGCAAGAGTCAGGGTCAGAAGAAATGTGCACAGAATGCGGATAATCATAATTCCGTCAGGTTTAGACCGATAAAGATATTTAAAATATCGGTCGTTCGGGCTGCATTTTGAGAGAATCGACCGTTGGCATAATTTCCATTCGGAATGAATGTATAATACGGCAAATTTCCGAAAATCACATGTATGAAAAACTCCCTTTACCTGATCCTGTTTCTGCTTGGCTCAACGCTGTCGCTGAAGGCGCAGTCTTCCGAAGAAGCTGCCGTAACCGATGTTGTTAACCGTATGTTCAAAGCAATGTATACCAACGACACAACGTTATTTAAAAGCGTATTCGCCAATAAAGTTACCATGGCCCGGGTGTTGCGAAACAAAGAAGGCAAGCCTGTGCTTCAGCAAAACGAAGGAATAGAAGGTTTTGTTAAGGCGATCTCCAAACCCAATCCGAATGGTGCGTTAACGGAAGAAATGTGGAACATTAAAGTCCAGGTTGATGGCGACCTTGCACAGTTCTGGTGTGATTATGCATTTTACATTGGTAATAAATTCAGTCACTGCGGAGTAGATGCTTTTCAGTTGCATAAAACGGCCGATGGCTGGAAAATTTTTCACTTAGCGGATACATTCAGAAAAGAAGGTACCATTCCGCAAAACATACAGGACAAGCATAAATAATATGAAGCGATTTTTAATTGTAGTACTTCTTCTTGCTTTTCAGACAGCGTATACCCAATCAGAGAAAATCACAACGTTTATTCTTGTGCGGCATGCCGAGAAGACCAGTGACGGAACAAATGATCCTGAGCTAAAGCCGGAAGGAGCAAAGCGCGCTGAAGCTTTTGCTGCACTGTTTGCAAAGACGGAGATCACAGCTATCTATTCTACAAACTATAAACGTACCCGCAGTACAGTAACTCCTCTGGCAAATGCAAAAGGCCTTACTGTAGAAACTTACGCAGTCATGAAAGTTGCTGAACTACAAGGCTTGTTAACAAAGCACGAAGGCGGAACGATTGTTATTGCCGGCCATTCCAATACCATTCCTGAAATTGCCAACTCATTGATCGGGGAGAAGAAGTTCGAACAGTTTGCCGATGATGACTATGGGAATATCCTGGTGATCTCGGTTACATCAATCGGGAAAAACGCAAAAGTAACCTGGCTAAGATTTTAAAAGTGAATTGTTCTATCGGAGCGTTTATTTCCGTCCGCAGAACAATCTTTGCCACAGAGGTTAATTAAGCAAGATTGTGATACACGTTTTGAACGTCATCGTCTGCTTCAATCGCTTCGATAAGCTTCAGCACTTCATCCTGCTGATCTTCCGGCAATTCTTTGGTTGAATTGGGAATGTATTGAAGCTCGGCACTTTTCGCATCAATCTTCTTGCTTTCGAGGAATTTTTGCATCTGCCCGAAGTCTGTGAACTTGGTGTAGATGACAATCTCATCTTCTCCGCGTTCGATATCTTCTGCACCCGCATCAATCAGGTCAAGCTCAAGCTCATCAAGATTAAGCCTGGAAGGCTCAAATTTAAAAACTCCGCGGTGCTCGAACATAAATAATACGGTACCCGAGTTACCCATGTTTCCGCCATTCTTTGAAAATTGCAGACGAACGTTGGCAACGGTCCGGGTTGGATTATCGGTAGCGCAAACGACCAGCACAGGAACTCCATGCGGGGCATACCCTTCGTAAATAACTTCTTCGTAATCTTTTTCTTCTTTGGAAGATGCGCGCTTGATGGCTGCTTCCACGCGGTCCTTCGGCATGTTTACACCCTTTGCGTTCTGGATGGCCATCCGCAGTTTGGGATTGTTATCCGGGTTCGGACCGTTTTGCTTTACGGCAAGTGCAATATCTTTTCCGATACGCGTAAACGCCTTGGCCATGCGGTCAAAGCGGGCAAACATGGTATGCTTACGTTTTTCAAAAACCCGTCCCATAATTATTAAAAGTTCAGGATGCAAAAATAAACCGTTTCTACAAATCAGGAAACCGAATTCGGTATTGAAATTATCAGCGGGACACCCGTTCCAGTGTTTTTGAGCGATTGATTTTTCCGGTCTCGGTACGGATAAACTTGTCCAGGTAAAAAATCTCTTTCGGAACCTCATACGCGGAAAGCGTAAGTTTAAGTGCAGTCGGCAATGCCGGTTGTGAGCTTCCCTCAATCAGTAAAACAAGCTTTTGTCCGAGCCGTTCGTCCGGAATTCCGGTAACAAAAAATGATTGACCGGTTAGAAGTGGTTCAATTTTCTTCTCGATTGTTTCCGGCACAAGTTTTACACCGCCACTGTTAATGATGTTATCATACCGGCCAAGAATTTTGAACTGTTGATCCGTAATAATCTTGACCAGATCATTCGTGATGATAGGCTCACGAAAACCCGGCAGCTCAATTACAAGACAATCCCGCTCATCCGTTTTGATTTTTATATCCGGAAGTGTTTCAAAATAATCATGCGAACCAGTTTCGTTAAGCTTTTGCAGGGCAATGTGCGAAACCGTTTCCGTCATTCCGTATGTGGCATACACGGCAGGTTGAAGTGTTTTGATTTTTGCTTTCAGCGATTCACTTGCTGCCGCCCCGCCTAAAATAATTGTTTTGAATGAATTGATTTTTTGTAGTGAAAGCGGAGTATGAATGATTGTTTCCAGCTGTAAAGGAACAAGTGCTGCAAAATCCGGTTGATGCCCGATTGATAACTTTTGCAGCGGGTCTGATACAGGCTCTGCGGCAACAATTTTCATATTTGCTTCAAGAGCCCGGACGAGCATCATTTTGCCGGCAATGTATTTTGTATCCAGGCAAACAAGTGCGGTGTTATTCGAAGACAACCGCAGCGCTTGAATCGTCCGCTGCGCACTCTGTAGCAGTTGGCTTCGGGTTAACGTAATTTCTTTTGGTGTGCCGGTTGAGCCGCTTGTTGTAAGCGTAAAAGCTTGATCACCGTTCAGCCACTTCTTTATAAATGAAAAGGTGTTTTTTTCAAAAGGTGATTCACTTTTTACAAATCCGGAAAGGATCTCAGAAAGCTTTGCTTCACGCTGATTGATAACAATTGAGCCGTGCGTGTAGCTCATTGCTTCTTTGATTTCTTTTTGATCACGAGCTCCTGGTAGCCATACGTGGAATCTGTTTCACGTTCAAACTCCAGATCGGTAAGATCAGTGATCACTAATTCGATTGTTGTGCAAACAAGACTTTCATCGAGAAGATGTCCGCCAACACACACGCCCGTGCTGTCAGCAACGGATAGGTGAAGGTGCATAGCAGAATCGGTAAACGTGCCGGTTAACGACAAAACTTCAAAATGACCTTTTGCTTTTGAGCCATTCGGCTGGTTGGCAAATCGTAAATTGTACTGCTCCAGACTTCCCACACAGGTAACAATCATTCCTGCTTTAATCTTGTTTGCCTTCGCAAACTCAGCAATGGATTGTTTCAGATCGGCATGCGGCTTTAAACGTAGTGCATACGTCTTTTGCTGTTGCGATTCCTGTGCTGATCCGATCATACAAACAAGATTAGCGAAAAGTAAAAGTATGAATCCAACGGTACGGATGGACATACGATAAGCTTACGGAAACTTAGGGTACTTCGACCAGTCCGGATCACGTTTTTCAAGAAACGCATTCTTGCCTTCTTTGGCCTCGTCACTCAAATAATAAAGTAACGTTGCATTTCCGGCAAGCTCCTGGATACCTGCCTGACCGTCAAGCTCGGCATTGAAAGAAGCTTTAAGCATGCGTAACGCCAACGGGCTTTTTGCGATAATTTTTTTGCACCACTCAACCGTTGTCTCTTCAAGCTTATCCAGCGGAACAACTTTGTTCACCAGCCCCATCTCCAATGCTTCTTTCGCATCATACTGATCGCAGAGGTACCAGATCTCGCGTGCTTTCTTTTGACCTACAATGCGGGCGAGATAGGAAGCACCAAATCCGCCATCAAAACTTCCGACTTTAGGACCGGTTTGTCCAAAGCGCGCATTCTCGGCAGCAATGGTTAAATCACACACAACATGCAGTACATGACCACCGCCAATTGCCCAGCCTGCAACAGCTGCAATAACCGGTTTAGGAATAGAACGGATTAGTTTCTGAAGATCAAGAACGTTTAAGCGGGGAGTTGTATCCGCACCGACATATCCGCCATGTCCGCGAACACTTTGATCACCACCACTGCAGAACGCTTTGCCGCCTTCACCGGTAAAAACGATTACCCGAATATCACCGTCTTCGCGACAGTAGTACATCGCGTCAATCATTTCCTGAACGGTTAGCGGAGTGAATGCATTATGCACGTGTGGCCGGTTAATGCTGATACGCGCAATGCCTTCATATTTATGGAATAAGATTTCCTTGTATTCTTTTATCTGTTGCCAGGGATATTTATAGCTCATAGCTTTTCTTGATTTTCTGTTTTAAGCTGTCAAAAATAGTTTTGTTCTGATCAATTCCGGTTTCGAGTTCGAGAATTTTTGTGCTGCCATCGAAATCGAAAAAGTCTTTCAGCGTGTTCTTAATCTTGCGTTTGTTATCAAGCTTCAGGTAATCAAACCCAAACTCTTCGCAAAGATTTTTGGCATTGAGTTTCTGCCGGGTCACAAAGTATTCATCGGTTTCCGGTAAGTTACCTGAACCGTCAATCATTTTAAAGATAACCCCGCCATGATTGTTT